>CAYVDZ010000353.1:3428-5969 GCA_964450575.1 uncultured Opitutus sp. | reverse complement strand
GCCCCACCGCCCGTACCAGTAGCCGCAGGCTGCCTGAACCCGAAATCGCGAAACCTGGGATCAGGACCGCCGCGCCGGTGCCGACATAAGCGCGGGTGCTGGCGTTTACGAGGTACGCCAATCGGCTTTCCGACTCGGCGTCGTAAATTTCCAACAGGGCGAGTCCGCTCCCTTCACCGGCGCCCACCGGTGTCGTGTACGCGCCCGCCGCGAGCACCGTCACCACCGCCGCATCCCTGCTTCCACTTGGTAAGGCAAATGCGCCGACCGCGGAAAACGCCTCCGCATCCGTCACGTTCCATTGCGTGTTGTTCGCGAGGGTCACTCCCTTTGACACGACTCCCACGCTGGGATCCGGCACGGTTCCCGTCAGTCCAAACGGCGCGAGTCCCGGCCCGATCGCGCGGATGACCATGCGTTTCGTGCCCGCTCCGCCGATGACAAAACCCGCGATTGGCGTGCCGGCCGAGCCGCCCACTTGCGCCCGCGTCGCCAGGTTTACGATCCGCGCGGTCGCCGCGGCGGACGAGGGCAGGGAGGCGATCCGGGCGCTTTCCGCCGGACCGGTGTCGGCCGGCGCGTAACCCGCGTTCGCGGTCAGCACGAGCTTGTCGATGACCACGCCGTCTTCGCGCATCCAGACGTTGATCGTGTGCACGCCGACCGACGGGATCTCCAGGGTGGCAACGGGGCCGTCGATGGTCGTGTTCCGCCAGACCCAGCTTGTACTGAAACCCGTGATACGATCGCTGGTGGTCAGCGCCACGCCATTCAGCCCCGCATGCACGGAATCGTCTCCGCCGCTCGGACCAATCCCGCGAATCCACAGGTAATGTGTTCCCGTTTTCACGAAGTGGATCCGGTAGTCCAGTCGCGGACTCGTGTTCAGGAACGCTGTATCCCGCGTCACACCCGTGTTGGGGGTCGCCGCCATGGCCTGGGTGCCGGAGTAACCGGGCGTCGTGTTCACCGTCCACGCATGTCCGCCTTGCGGAACGTTCGCGATGAAGTGTTCTGCTTCCACGGATACAATGCCGTCGGCGCCCGCGTCCTGCTGAAAAGCGGGAGCCGGTGTCGCGGTCGCTTCATAGGATTCGCCGCTCTCTCCGGTGTCGTTTGCTGCCGACACTGTATAGTAGTAAGCCGGGCCGTGCGGAAGACCGGTATCGACGTGACTCGGGGCGGTGACCGAAGCGACCAGCGCGTACGGTCCGCCTCGCACGGTGGCGCGCCGCACGTGGTAGCGGGCTGCCGTTGCAGTCGGGTTCCACGTGAGCCCGACTTGCGAGACGCCGCCGCTGGCGGTGACAGCCGTGGGAATCGGCGGCGCGGGTGGTTTGCCGAGGCGGCGTCGCACCTGATCGTGGTAAAGCGAGAGTGGTTCCAAGGTGGCGCCGAGTCCCGCGCCTTCCGCATGGTCCACCGGCGCGGTGCGGTTGGTATTGGCTGCGGTGGTCATTCCGCTGGCTGGGCCGCGCGTGCCGATCATGTAGCCGTAACGCGCTTGTTCGCTGCGAACGATGAACGTCTTGTTCGGCTGGTAAGCGAGCCCGACCAGGTTCCAGTAAACGGAATGAACTGCACCCTGGCCGTGCTGCGGCGGCGATCCGGATGTACCGCGATAGTGCGCGGTGAAGAAATCCTGGTCCAATTGCACGCCGTCGATGAGGTTCGACTGGCTCAGATGCATGTGGTGATCGCACCCCTCGCCGCTGGTCGTGCCTGACCCGGCGGCTTGCACGCGCGTGACCTGCGCGATGCCGCCGTGAATCACATTCCCGGAGCAGGCCATGTGCGAGAACACGAAGCCGTGTCGATTGTAACGCGCGGCGCTGTCGCGGACCAGGCAGTCGTTGGAGCTTTGCAACCGGTACATGTAGCCATTGCCGCCGCCACCGCCGTAGAGCGGACGTTGAAAGTCGCAGCCACGGATGGTTACGCTGCGACAGTTTTCCAGCAGGACTCCGTTGGACAGCAGATGCGTGTTGACGGTGTTTACGCTGGGACGGTAGGTGACGACGTTGGAGATCCAGCAGTTGCGGGCGCGCCGGAGCGCGATCGCGTAGGAGCCGTGCGCATCATACGAGCCATTGCCCGCCGTGGTGTAATCTTCCTCGCCCCAGCCCGTACTGCTGCCGCTGTTCGCGTGTTCGCGATTCCCGATGGAAAAATCCTCCAGGCCGACTTCCTCGACGTGCGGAACCGCGAGGTGGACGCGCGCATTGTCGCGCGTTTTCAAGTAGTAGCGAATGGGGATGTCGATGGTGAGCGTTGGCGTGGCGGCATCGATGGCCAGGATCTGCCGGAGAAACATCACGCCGCCCAAGTTCCCTCCAAGCCCTCCCCAGAGGTCGGTCATGTTATGCTCCGCGATAAACGCATCCGTCGCAGTGGCGCGCAGCATGATCCAGTCGCCCACCGCAAAACCCGCCACGCTGGCCACCGGGATGGACGTGGTGGGGCTCAGCAAGTCGCTCGTGATGACCGGCTGCGGGCTGCCCGCGGGAACGGTGGACCAGCTCGAGCCGGATCCATCCACGC
>CAYVDZ010000353.1:0-3418 GCA_964450575.1 uncultured Opitutus sp. | reverse complement strand
TCTGCTTGCTCCGCATGGTAAAGGAATCGTTGAAAAGAAATGTCCGATTCCTGCCGGCGCCTCGGAGCACGATTCCATTGCTGGCGATGCGCAACGCATACGTGTTCGTGCCTTGTGGGGAAACTTTGAATACGCCCGCCGGAAGATAAACCACGCCGCCGCCCGCCGCCGCGGCCGCATCGGTTGCCTGCTGAATCGCGACCGTCGAATCGGCGGCCCCGCTGGGATCCGCTCCGAAGTTCGCGACGTTGTAAATGGAGGCAGGCGGCGAGGGAATTGCCGCCTCACCGCGACGGTAACCGGCCTGCGAAAAATCCTGGATCAGCTTATCACTCTCAAAGCTCAGGGTGGTCGGAGGCGTCCAGTTAACCGGATAAAGCGTGCTGCGCCAGAAGGCTTGGCCGTGGGCAATGCCGGCGTGCACGAGGAGTGCCAGCCCCAGCGCGAGGCAGGCGGAGTGACGCAGGAGAGTGGAGGCGGGGGTCGACGTCTTCAATGAGCCGAACCTTCAGTCAAAGATCGCGGCCGGTAAAGCGGTTTGAGGCCGAATTGCGGCGTCTCATCGAAGGTGAAGTGATCCAGGCATTCCTGCCTGTATTTCCGGGCGGCGTTGAAACTTGGGCCGACCGGCGTTCCCTGCGTTGATCCGGAACAGACAGGAATGTCTGTGTCACCCCAGGAAGTGATACAGGCATTCCTGCCTGTATTTCCGGCTCGTTGTCGAAACCAAGGCCGACAGCCGTTCTCTACTGTTGATCGGAACAGAGAGGAATGGCTATTTCACCAATCCAGACCGTCTCACCCCGTCGGTCTCAACCTTGTCATTCAGGGACTTTGAGAATTCCCCGGCGGATCGCTTCGGCCGTCGCCTGCGCGCGGTCGTTCACATCGAGTTTTTCCAGAATGTGACTGACGTGGCGTTTCACGGTGTCTTCCGACACGGAAAACGCGGTGGCGATTTCCTTGTTCGCGCGCCCCGTGGCGATGAGCGCGAGAATTTCGCGTTCGCGCGGCGTGATGGCGGGGCCGAGGCGAATGGCGTTAAGCCGGCGCGCGATTTCGGGCGGAAGCGACCGTCGACCTTGCGCGACCGCGCGGAGTGCACCCAACAGTTCTTCGCGCGACGCAGATTTCTGCAGATAACCGAGTGCGCCGGCGTCGAGCGCCGCCTGGATTTCGTCGTCGCGGGCAAATGTGGAAAAGATCAATACGCGGGCCGCCGAGTCGTGCCCCAGTAGCGCCGCGGTGGCCTCAATGCCGCTCATCCCGGGGAGTTGCAGATCCATCAACACAACTCGGGGACGAAACTGTCGGTACGCCGGAATCACATCTTCGCCACGCTCGGATTCGGCGACCACTTTGATCGCATCGTCGAGCTCGAGTGAGGCCGCAAGTCCACTGCGCACCACAAAATGGTCATCAACAATTTGGACGGTGAGCGGCGTCGAGAGAGCGGAGGCTGGTTCCGGCGTCATCAAATGATTGCAGGCTTTTCTTCGTAGCCGCTCGTAGACGCCGTCGGCCGGGTGGGCGCGGCCAGTACGGTTTGCTGGTGCTTCCGCAGCGAACTCGGGAGCGGAAGGACCACCTCGACCGTCGTGCCTTGTTGCGGGGCGCTGCTCCACCTCACCGCGCTGCCGATCTTCCGGCCGCGTTCCCGGATCCCGGCGCATCCGAAATGGCCGCGTTTCCCCAGCGTCGCGTCGGTGACATCAAAGCCGCATCCGTCATCGACGATCTGAAGGGTGAGGCACGTTGTATCGGCAGTGAGGCGCAGCACCACCTCGGTGGCGCGCCCGTGGTTGAGGGCGTTGTTGAGGGATTCGCGGGCAATCATCCGCAAGTCGTGCACGATGGTGGCGCTGACGGTCGGAATGGAGCCGGACACCTCGAGACGCACATCCGCGCCGCGCTCGTTGTTCGTGCGCGAAGCCAGGGCGGTGAGCGCAGCCGTCAAATCGCCCGCGGTCTCCGCCGGGTCGCGCAAATCAGAAATCAGATCCCGCGTTTCGGTTTGGATTCGCGATACCAGATTGCGCGAGGCCGCGATCAGGCCTTTGCCTTTGTCATCCGCGACGCGCGTCGCGAGCGCGTCGAGGCGCAGGCTGACCCCGGCCAGTTCCTGCTCCAGGGTATCGTGAAATTCGCGGGCGATCCGCTGGCGCTCCTCGAGGGCCGCTTCGGCCTCGATGCGGTGACGCAATGCCGCGGTCTGCCGGCTTACTTGCCGGCGAAGAATCGCGATCCAAAGACCCGCGACCAATGTTACGGTCGCGAGCGCGGCGAGGATCGCGCCGAGCCGCCGCACCGTCCACCACGGGGGAGATTCCACCACCACCAGATCCCCGGCCGAGCGCAGGCGCAGACTCACCACTCCGGGCCGGCTGGCGAATCCGCTTCCCGGTCGGGTCGTCTCCACTAAACAAATACCAGTCACCCGCACGCGTGAGCCAACTTCGGGGATGGTCGTGGCGGTCGACGGCAATCGGGCCTGCACCACGAGGTTCGGCCCTTGAAGCACCAGCTTGTTGCCGTCTTCGGTCTTGAAGGCATCGGCGAGTGCGGCGGTGACCGTCACGAGTTGTCCGTCGTGGAGACCGGTCAGGCGATCGAGCGTGCCGACATCGATGGGAGCAAGCGGGGAACCGGCGTCCTGACTCACCAATTCCGCGTTGACGACGGAGGCGCTGAACCGATCCATCTCGGGAAACCCGATGATCTCCACGCGATCGCCGAGGTTTAGCGCAGTCACAGTATTTAGCCGCACGCCAAAAGCCGTTTCCGCCTGCCGCAGAAAAACGTGTCCACCGGGAAACTCCGCTGTCACCAATCCTTGGATACGCACGCGACGCTCGCCCCGGCCAGTCAGGTGAAAGGCGAGCAGCTCCGCCGCGGAAATGAGCGGCACCTGCGCCAACGCGGGGGTGGCTTCCAGGATGGTGATTTCATTCCAGTCGCTCGAACGCACATGCGCCTGGACGAGTTGCCGGCGCTCATTGTGGTAGCCCGCGGCGAGTCCTCGGATTTGCACCCGGCAATCCACGAGGGAACGATCGCGTTCCGGCGGCATTTCGACGCGCACATCGATCACGCGTGAACCCATCGCAAGCCGGACCAGACTGCGCCCTTCGTCCGTCGCGGTGACCGAACGGACCACCCCTTCCACCGCTACCCGCTGGTAATGATACCGGGCGGAGACAAGGTCGTCGTAATTGGCCGGGATCCCGGGCGGAAGTTTGCCCGATCGCAGGATGCGATACGAAGACTCACCGAGGCCCGGCAGGTAGAGCCCCATCCGCGTGATGCCCTCGACCTCGATTTCATCACCGGGCCGGAGCACATCGATATTGTCGGGTCGGAAGAACGCACTCGACGTTTCATCCTGCAGAAAAATCGCGGTGGGCTCGATAAAGATCAC
>CAYVDZ010000352.1:0-5987 GCA_964450575.1 uncultured Opitutus sp. | reverse complement strand
GTTGCAGGGGCCGGATAGGTTCCGCAAGCAGGGGATAATGGACGCTGACTTGAGTTTTTCGGCCGTCCGCGGTCATGTTGGCGCCATGAATACGACTCCGCCCGTTCTCACGCCCGGGCCGAAGGAAACGCTTGGCGATTTTCTCTCCCGCACCGCCCAACGCGATTTGGGCCAAGGCATCTTCGAGCTCGAGTCCCCTCGCATGCTGGAGGTGAATCTCAACGGCCGGATGAACACCAAAACGGGCTCGATGGTGGCGTATCTGGGCAGCATCCGGTTTCGGCGCGAGGGCCTCATGGACCAGGGCGTGGGAAACCTGTTGAAGAAGGCCGTCTCGGGAGAGGGCATGCGTCTCACCTACGCCGAGGGGCAGGGGAAACTCTATCTGGCTGATCAAGGAAAGAAGATTATTCTCCTCAACCTGCGGAACGAAAGCCTGGTCGTGAACGGCAACGACGTCCTCGCCTTCGAGCCCACGCTGCCCCACACGATCACGCTGATGCGACGGGTCGCCGGGATGATGTCGGGCGGTTTGTTTAATGTCCGCTTTGACGGTAGCGGACTCCTCGCGATCACCACTCACTTCGAGCCGCTGACGCTCCGCGTGCGCCCCGGGCAGCCGGTCACCACTGATCCGAATGCCACCATCGCCTGGACCGGTGGACTCACGCCCCAACTGAAAACGGATATCTCGCTCAAGACGTTCTTCGGACGAGGCTCCGGCGAATCACTGCAGATGTTGTTCGAGGGCGACGGCTTTGTGGTCGTGCAGCCCTACGAGGAAAAGTCCCTGCAGGTCGACGGCTGAGGTCCGCGATTAAGGGTGAAGTGCGAGAAAAGGCCCACGGATCCGTCCGGGCGCGCCACGGCATGTTGTTACGTCCAGGCGGGCATTGCGTGCCCATGCGCTCCCGCGGTTCAGGGCCGAACTGCCGGCGTGGGTTGAAGCCTTGAACTGCCCGTAAGGGAGCAGTCCCCGCGGTATTTTGGCGGACCTTTTACCGAACTCGGACTCGCACATTCTCGCCTCTGGTCCGAGTTTAAATACATGCCTGCTCCGAGTACTGCCGACAACGTCTATATGGAATTCCTCGGTCCGGTCCCCGGCATTTTGCGGGGGCCTGACGGCTATCATCTGGTGGTTTGGGTCCAGGCCGCGGGTGGCGCCGGGTTCACCCGGCCCTCGCAGGAAGAACGTGATTATTATGTAGAAGTCGGCAAACCCGCGCCGGAATGGCAGTGCGAGTATTGCGATTTCAACGGCCTTCTCTGGCACGAAGCGGCGCTGACAGTCGAGTTCTGGCTGGGGTCCACCAAGTTGCGCAGTCTTGGCCTCGCCGCCCGCGCCGGTCGGACCGAAGCCGATGTGCTGCAAGAGATGCCGGAGGTGGAACGTTTTATCCAGAGGCACGGTATATCTCCCTTGAATGTAGCCCTAAGCTTTCACGACGCCCTGTTGCGTGCTGCCGTTTCAGCCGGGGTGATTCAGCGCAGCGCCTCGTCCTCCGCGTCGGTCAGCAAAGCCTCCGCACCTTGGTGGCGCCGCGCACTTCGTCTTTCCTGGCCGCGCCGCCGCGCAGCCTGACGATTGGCGCAAGCGGGGTGATCGCCAACGCGACCGAAGACAGCGCGCACGCGGCTTTACCCCCGCACTTCGGACTGGACGTGCTGACGCCCCCCGATGCGCTCGATCGGCTTGGGGCGACGGTGACGTTGAAGGATTCGTTTGGGCGGTTTGTCGCCAACGCTGCACTTCGAAAACCGCCGGGATCTTGGCGGTGGTCGGCGTCCGTCCGCTCGTGCCGTACGCCGCCATTTGACGGCGGAGCTGAATTCGTTATGACGGACGCTCCTGGCGGTCCCCGTCCCGGCAAGTCCCCCTTCTTATGCACCGAAGCCTCCTGACTCTCCTATCATTTTTCACCGTAGTCGCATCGGCTCAGACCGTCTCGATCGAGGAGTACGAGCCCAAGTCCACGCTCCGCGTTCCGGAGCACATCCTCACGCGCGCCAAGTTTCCCTTTATCGACGTCCACACCCATCATCGCGATGTCTCCCCGGCGAAGCTCGATCAGCTCATCCGGGATATGGACGGCCTGAACATGGGCGCGATGATCAACTCCCCGGTGGGCGGCGGGAGCGGTGCGTGGGTGGCCAATGCGGCCAAGGCGATGAAGGCGCATACCCCGAAGCGGTTCGCGGTCATGACCAATATCGATTATTCGAATCTCGAGGATCCGGACTTTGCCACGCGGGCCGCGACGCAAATCGAGGCGGATATCAAGGCGGGCGCGGTTGGCGTGAAGGTCTGGAAACACCTCGGCATCATGCTCAACGACAGCAAAGGCCGCGTGAAGGTCGATGATCCGCGTTTCGATGGCGTGTGGGCGGTTTGCGCGAAGTATAAGATTCCGGTCCTGATCCACACGGCGGATCCGTGGGGATTATTCCAGCCGATGGATAAATACAACGAACGCTGGCTCGAGTTGAAACTGCGCGCCAACCGCAACCAGTCTGAGCAAACGAATTTCACCTGGGAGCAGCTCATTGCGGAGCAGCACAGCCTCTTCGCGCGGCATCCGAAGACGATCTTCATTGCCGCGCATCTCGGCTGGCTGGGACACGACCTCGGCAAGCTGGGGGAGCTGCTGGATCGCCTGCCTAATGTGTATGTGGAGATCGGAGCGGTCACGAGCGAGCTGGGCCGGCAGCCCCGTGCGGCGCACCGGTTTTTTGTCAAGTATCAGGATCGGGTTCTTTTTGGAAAAGATGCCTATAATGTTTCCGAATATAACGTGTATTTCCGGCTGCTCGAAACGGACGATGACTATTTCGACCCCATCCGAAAATATCATGGTATCTGGAAAATGTACGGCCTGGCCCTGCCCGACGACGTGCTGAAGAAGCTATACTATAAAAATGCCCTCCGCTTGTTTCCTGCGCTCTCCCCGGAGGGGTTTCCCGAGTAAGGCCGTCGTTCTGCAAGGTCCGAACCGTGTGCGCTGGTGGAACGTAGGGCAATTTCAAGGGTGGCATCTGAACGGTCCCCCGGGATGGTAGGTCGGTCAGCGTGATTGCGGGAGCGACCCATCACCGGCTCGCATCGACTGGGCACCCGGAGCAAGCCAAAGAAACCAGGCCTTGACTGTTGACACGCACCCCGAGAATCGCGCTTGCTTTTAAGCCATGGCAAGGAAACTGAGATTGGAATATGCGGGGGCGTGTTATCACGTCATCAATCGGGGCAACTATCGGCGGAATCTGTTCGCGGCGGAGGGCGCGGCGGAGTCATTCGAGCAATGTCTGTTCGAAGCCGCGGGTCGGTTCGGCTGGTTGCTGCACGCGTATGTCCTGATGCGGAACCACTATCATGTGGCGCTGGAGACATCGGAGCCGAATCTGGGCAACGGGATGCAGTGGTTGCAAAGCACCTGGGTATCCCGACTCAACCGGTCTCATTGCGAAACGGGCCGGCCGTTCCAAGGGCGGTACAAGGCGATGCACGTCCAGCCGGGCCCTGTCCTCGCCGAAGTGGCGCATTACATTCACCTGAACCCGGTGGCCTCGCGGGTGGTTTCGGCGGAGCGCATCCTCGATTATCGCTGGAGCAGCCTGCCGAAGTTCGCCGCGAAGAAGCGACCGAACTGCCTGGTTGCGGACACGGTGCTCGCCGGGAGCGGAGGCCTGAAGGACACGGCCGCGGGCTGGAGGCGCTACGTGCAGCATCTGGCTCAAGTGGCGAAGGAGAAGCCAAAGAAACGGGAGCAGAAGTTTGGGAAGTTGAGCCGCGGTTGGGCGATCGGCACGGTCGCGTTCAGGACGGAGTTGATGGAAGCGCTCGTGGCCCTGGCTGGGACGGAGAGCCGATTCGAGTTGCTGGGTGCCGATGGCGCCGCGTCCCGGGAACTGCGCGCGACGATCTGGGAGGCGAAGCTGCAGCAGGCTGCCGCCGCGCTCGGAATTTCGCTGGAGAGCCTGGGGGCGAAAAAGTCGTCGCCGGAAAAAGTGCAACTGGCCGCGCTGCTCAAGTCGGCGACCTCGGTATCAAACGGCTGGCTGGCCGAACGTCTGAAAATGGGGCAACCGGCAAGCGTAAGCCAGTTTGTCCGCCGCTTTCACCTGCGGGGAGCGGGGAAAAAGCCGGGATTCAAGCGTGCGTTGGCGATCGTCACGGCCTGATCACCCGGGTGTTTCCCGCCCCGGCAATCGACGTGATGAAATCGAATGTGGATTATCGCCTGCCTGCTCGCGCTGGTTGCACTCGCGATCTGGTCGGGAGTTTTTGCCGTCGCCGATGGCATGTCGGCTGTTGACCCGCATTTTAGCCCGAAGTGGTTCCTTACCGTTCCCGTCCGCTCCGTGCCGCTCCGTGCGGTGACGGTTCGCGGGCCGAGGCGCAACGTGCCCCGTAAGGCTGACCGCACGCGTCATCGGAATTGCAAAATACGTGACGCCGGGCGGTATCCTTTATTGGGCGCAATCCCGCCAAACGCAAACGTCCTAAACGGTTGGTCTTTGTCGCGTCTTCGGCCTGAGATCCGCATCCGGTCCTTCCGCTTGGGGGTGCCCGCCCGTCACAGTTTGCCTCCGGTCTATGACAAAATTGTGAGAAAGATTTGGAAGACGGTGCTTGATCGTCGAAAAGCGGGCCGTATACCTTGCGCTGTTTCTCTCCTCGAACACGTTCACCGCATGACTATCAAAGCCTATCTCAAGCCGCAATGTGGCTGGTCCAACGGTGTCCGCGCCATTTTGCGGAAGCACAACCTGCCCTTCGAGGATATTGATATCATCAATAACCGGGCGAACTACGCTGAGATGGTGCAGAAATCAGGTCAGCCGCTTTCGCCCTGCGTTGAGATTGATGGCGTGATGCTGGCCGACATCTCGGGCGAAGAGGTTGAGAATTACCTCCTCAGCAATGATTTGGTGAAACCCACCGACGTTCCTGTCAACGTGCCGACGAATGCGGCCTGCTCGGATGAAGAGCACGCAAAGATGGCCACGAAAACGATTCGATTTTTCTAACCATTACGCTGAGAGCACTCCGCCAATAAACGCTCCGGGCCGCTCTCGCCACCACGAGACGGCCCTTTTTTGCGCCCATGCGAAGGGCGTCCAAGGATGGCCCGCTTCAGGCTTCTCCACTTCGCTCCTCTCCGACCTTCGACTTTCTGATTAACGTGAACACCAAAACGCCAACCGATTTGAACTCCAGCCTCAGCGAGACCGGGCAGCCCAGTGAAGAGCCCCGTCGTTCCCTCGGTTTGCCTCCCAAGCAAGGCCTTTACGACCCCTCGTTTGAGCATGATGCCTGCGGCGTCGGCTTCATTGTCGATATGCATGGTCGCAAGTCGCACAAAGTGGTGAGCGACGGTCTGCAGATCCTGCGCAATCTGGATCACCGCGGCGCTTCCGGAGCCGAAATCAACACCGGCGACGGCGCGGGCATCCTCATTCAGATGCCGCACACGTTTTTCGCGGAAGTCTGCAAGGTGTCCCGTATCACCCTGCCTGAGGCCGGGCAATACGGCGTGGGTCTCTTCTTTCTACCGCGCAATCCGACCGTGCGGCGCAAAATCGAGGAGCGTTTCGAGCAGATCGTGCAAGCCGAAGGCCAGACTTTCCTCGGCTGGCGCACCGTCCCAACCAACAGCGCCTCTCTCGGCGATACGGCGCTCTCCTGCGAGCCGTTCATGCGTCAGGCGTTCATCGGCCGCAACCCCGAGCTGGACGAAGACCTGGCTTTCGAGCGCAAGCTCTACATCATTCGGAAGTGCGCCTACACCGAGATCCGGACCTCCACGATGGCGGGCGCCGAGTACTGGTACGTCGCCAGTCTCTCGATGCGGACCTTGGTTTACAAGGGCATGCTCACGACCGATCAGGTCGATAACTATTTCCCCGACCTGCAGCATCCGATGATGGAATCGGCGATGGCGCTGGTGCACTCGCGTTTCTCGACCAACACCTTCCCGAGCTGGGAC
>CAYVDZ010000351.1:5050-5988 GCA_964450575.1 uncultured Opitutus sp. | reverse complement strand
CCTTCCTACACCTTTTCCACCCTGGCAGGCCTGGCGGGAATCACGAATTCAACCGACGGCACCGGCAACGCGGCCCGATTCGACACGCCGACCGCCGTGGCGGCGGACAGCGCGGGCAATCTCTACGTGGCCGACCAGGGCAGCCACACGATCCGCAAAATCACGAGCGCCGGACTGGTCTCCACCCTGGCTGGCAGTGCCGGCAATTCAGGTTCGACGAACGGAACGGGGGCGGCGGCCCGGTTCAACTATCCCGCCGGGCTCACGGTGGACACCGCTGGGAATGTCTACGTCGCGGATACTGAGAACCACACGATTCGACAGATCACGAGCGGAGGAATCGTATCGACGCTGGCAGGCACGGCGGGCGCTCCCGGATCGACCAATTCGACCGACGCAGCGGCACGGTTCAATTCACCCACTGGCCTGGCGGTGGATGCGATCGGGAACGTCTACGTGGCTGATTCCGCCAATAACTCGATTCGGGTCATCACCCCCGCCGGCGTGGTCACGACCCTGGCCGGAGAGACGGGCCCGCCGGGCTCGGCCGACGGCACCGGAGGCGCGGCGCGGTTCAATGGACCGTTCGGCGTGGCGATCGACAATGTCAGCAAAGACGTTTTCGTGGCTGACACTAGGAATCACACGATTCGAAAGATCGCCGCGGGCGGAGTCGTAACGACGCTGGCCGGCACAGCCGGAAGCGCCGGTGCGGCCGCGGGAACGGGCAGCGCCGCCCGCTTCAATTCACCCTACGGTCTCGCGATCCACCGCAGTGGCAGCCTTTTGGTCGCAGATTCGGGCAACCACACCATCCGGATGATCACCGGTGGCGCAGTGACAACCTTGGGAGGTGCCGCCGGCAGTCCGGGCGCAGCCGATGCGGTCGGAAGCGCGACGCGATTTCGCCTCCCGCGGGGCATCGCGACGGATCAAGC
>CAYVDZ010000351.1:0-5040 GCA_964450575.1 uncultured Opitutus sp. | reverse complement strand
TCAAGCGGGCAACCTCTACGTGGCCGACTTTGGCAACGCCACGATCCGCAAAGGCGTACCGTCGGCGGTGAGTCCGACGGTCACTGCTCAACCCGCGGCACAAATGGTCGCGGCGGGCACGAGTGTCACGCTCTCGGTCACTGCCACCGGCAGTCCGGCGCCGACGTATCAATGGCGCAAGGACGGCGTGGCGATCGCCGGAGCCACCAATAGCAGCCTGGTCCTGAATGCGGTGTCCGCTAGCAGTGCGGGGAGCTATTCGGTGGTGGTGACCAATAGTGCGGGAGCGGTGACGAGTGCGGCGGCGGTGCTGGCCGTCACGGCCGCCGGCCCCAGCAGCGCGCTCTCGAACCTCTCGGTGCGTACGACCATGGCGAGCGGCCAGATCCTCATCGTCGGCGCCGTGGTGAACGGAGGCGCGAAGACGATTCTCATCCGGGCGGGCGGCCCTGCCCTGAACATTTTTGGGTTGTCGGGCATGGAGGATCCGCGACTCGAACTTTACACAAATGGCTCGTCGCCCGCAGCGAGCAATGACGACTGGCAGAGTACGCTGGCGCCGACATTTGCCGCAGCGGGGGCGTTCCCGTTTGGCAACGGGTCCAAGGATGCCGCGCTGGCCCAATCGCTCAATGGCGGCTTCACGGCGCAGGTCAGGGGCACCGGTCCGGGAACGGTTTTGGTCGAGGCTTACGATGTGGCGGGCGGCGTGTCGCCCCGGCTGGTCAACCTTTCCGCGCGGAGCCAGGTGGGTACCGGCGATGATATCCTCATCGCGGGATTCGTGCTCTCCGGCACCGGCACCAAGCGACTCTTGATCCGCGCCGTCGGCCCGGGCTTGGCCGCCTTCGGTGTGCAAGGGACGCTGGTGGATCCGACATTGAAGGTGGTCAGCGGCAGCAGCGTGGTCGCATCGAATGACAACTGGGACCCGACGCTGGCGGCCACGTTTGCGCAAGTCGGGGCCTTTCCTCTCCCACCCGACAGCAAGGACGCCGCGATCGTGGTGACCCTCGCCGCCGGCGCCAGCTATACCGTGCAGGTCTCCGGCATGAACAACGGCACCGGCGAGGCCATCATCGAAGTCTACGAAGTCTTCTGAGCTCGAGGCGTCTCTGACGAGGCTCATCGCCCGGCGGCTACGCACCACACTGCTGCCACCCTGTCTCGATTGCATGAAACTTCCTCGCCCCCCCCCTCCGCCTTTCCGCGATTCTGATCCGTGCGCTCGTCCTCGGCGCAGTGGGCGGACGCCCGGCCGCTCTGCAGGCACAGGGCTATACCTTTTCGACGCTGGCCGGCACGCCGGGCGTGTCGGGTGAGGGAGACAACACCGCGCAGTTCGTTTCACCCTACGGCTTGGGGGCGGACAGCGCGGGAAACATTTACGTGGCAGACACGTTTACGGGGACAATTCGAAAGATCACCAGCGCCGGAGTGGTGACCAGGTTGGCGGGCTCGCCCGACGCGACTGAAAACAAGGACGGGACCGGGAGCGCAGCACAGATTGTGGGCCCGTATGCCGTGGCGGTGGACGGGGTGGGCAACGTCTACGTGGCGAATTCGGACGACTCAACGGGGGGTGGCGGGAACTACCAAATTCGGAAAATCACCAGCGGTGGGGTGGTCACGACGATACGAACCCTGCCCGAAAGACTTGCGCGCATCGCGGTGGACGGTGCGGGCATCGTTTACTTCATAGTCTATGGAGGCCATGGCATCTATAAATTCGGGAGCATCGGAGATCCGACGTTGCTGGCGGGAGGGGTCGGAAATGGATCCGCGGGCTATGCGGATGGGACTGGGACCAATGCGCGGTTCGACCGTCCTTCATCCCTCGCGGTGGACCAAGCGGGCAACGTGTACGTCACGGACACGAACAACCACGTGATTCGAAAGATCACGAGCTCTGGGGTCGTGACGACCGTGGCGGGCCTGGCTGGAACTCAAGGTAACACGGACGGAACGGGGACCGGGGCGCGGTTCAATCTCCCCACTGGCCTGGCGATCGACAGCACGGGCTCTCTCTACGTGTTCGACGGCTCCAACTACACGGTCCGGAAGATCACGAGCGGCGGGGTGGTGACGACACTGGCGGGCCTGGCTCTCGCCTCGGGCTCGACCAATGGGATCGGAAACGCCGCCCGGTTCAGCGGATACCTGGCGGGTGGGCAAGAACCGACCAATAATAATCTGGCAGTCGATGGATCAGGGAACGTGTACGTTGCCGAACCGTTTACGGCCACGATTCGAAAGATCACGAGCAGCGGCGTGGTCACGACGCTGGCGGGTACGACCGGCCTCGCGGCCTTTACCGACCGGCCGACCTTGGTCTCCGCGCAGTTCAGTTCTCCCGGGGGCGCGGCGGCGGACAGTGTGGGAAACGTCTATGTGGCGGATGCGGGCAACCGTGCCATTCGCCGGATTTCGAGCGACGGGGCGGTCACGACTTTGAAGGCCGACGGGTTCTTGGGAACAGACATCACCGACTTCTCCCTTCCTTCCGGCGTGGCGGTGGACAGCGCGGGTGGCGTTTACGTCGCAGACCGGGAAACGCATACAATTCTGAAGATATCATATACGGGAGGAGGGGGAGCCATCGGTTTGGTCGGTTCCGTGTCGACCTTAGCCGGCTCCTTTGGCACCACGGGATTTACTGACGGCCAGGGCGCGGCCGCGCGGTTTAACGCTCCCGGTGGCGTGGCGGTGGATGACGCGGGAAACGTTTACGTCGCGGACACCAACAACCACACGATTCGAAAAATCACGAATGGCGGCGCCGTGACGACGCTCGCGGGCCTCGCCGGAAATCCGGGCGCCAGCAACGGAACGGGAAATGCCGCCCGGTTTTCCTCTCCTTTTGGCGTGGCAGTGGACAACACGGGCACTATCTACGTTGCGGAAATCCAAAACCATACGATTCGCAAGATCACGAGCGGCGGCGTCGTGACGACGCTGGCAGGGCTGGCCGGAAGCGGAGGTGTCGCCGACGGGACGGGTGCGGCGGCGCGGTTCAATATGCCCTCTGGGGTGGCGGTCGACGGCGCGGGGAATGTTTACGTCGCGGATACCGGCAACCACACGATTCGAATGATCTTTACGGATGGGACCGTGATGACGCGGGCAGGTTCGGCCGGCAGCCCGGACGCGACGGATGCGATCGGAAACAACGCGCGCTTCAACTCGCCTTATGGGGTCGCCGTGGACCGCAACAACAATCTTTTGGTGGCGGACTCGGCTAATCATACGATCCGGAGTTTTTTCGGCCTCAAGGTGTCGACGTTGGGTGGCGCCGCCGGCAGTCCCGGCTCGGCTGACGGATTCGGAAGCACTGCGCGCTTCAACCTTCCGAGGAGCGTCGCGATGGACCAGGCGGGCAACCTCTACGTGGCGGATTACCAAAACCATACGATTCGAAAAGGGGTGTTTAGAGTTCAGAACCTGCCAGTTTCTACTCCGGTCGTGACGCAAACCGCCGCGATCAACGGAATTGTCACCCTCTCAATCGGCTTCACCGCAGGCTCCAGCTATCAGTGGTTTCGGAACGGCGTCGCGATGCCTGGAGCGAGCACCAGCAGTCTAGCCGTCGACGTGACCTCCGCGGGCAACTCGGGGATTTATACCGTGTTCGTGACCAACAGCTCCGGCTCGGTGACCGCTGCGTCCGTGGTGCTGGCCGTCACGGCCGCGGGCCCCAGCAGTGCGCTCTCGAATCTCTCGGTGCGTACGACCATGGCGAGCGGCCAGATCCTCATTGTCGGTGCGGTGGTGAACGGGGGCGCGAAGACGATTCTCATCCGGGCGGGCGGCCCTGCCCTGAACATTTTTGGGCTGACGGGCATGGTGGATCCGCGGCTTGAGCTCTACACGTCCGGCCTGTTGCCCCTGGCCACGAACGACGATTGGCCGGCGGCGTTGACCAGCACGTTTTCCGGCTTGGGGGCTTTCCCGTTCAACGCCAGCTCAAAGGACGCCGCACTCGCCCAGGCGATCAACGGTGCCTTCACCGTGCAAGCCAAGGGCACTGGTCCGGGCACGATTTTGGTCGAGGCCTACGATGTCGCCGGCGGAGTGTCTCCGCGGCTCGTCAATCTGTCGGCCCGGAGCCTCGTCGGCACGGGTGACGATATTCTGATCGCCGGCTTCAACCTCGCGGGCACCGGCACCAAGCAGGTGCTGATCCGGGCGATCGGCCCCGGACTGGCCGCCTTCGGGGTGCCGGCAACACTCGTGGATCCCAAGTTGCAGGTGTTCAGCGCCAGCGGGACCGTCGTCGCCGCGAACGATAATTGGGCGGCAGCGCTCGCGTCCACGTTCGCTCAGGTCGGAGCCTTCGCTCTGCCGCCGGCCAGCGGAGACGCCGCACTCTTGGTTACCCTCAACGCCGGCACCTCTTACACCGTCCAAGTCTCCGGCGCCGATGGCGGCATCGGCGAGGCCCTGATCGAAGTGTACGAGGTCTTCTAAGTTGGATAGGCCACGTACCGGAGCGAGGCCAACGGCAGCGAGGCCAACGGGGTTAGGCCGTGAGTTGCTAGTCGCAACACGACCGATGGGGCGCTCGATCAGCGATGTGCCTGCCCCGGTTGGGGGATTGAGCAGTTCATCGCGGTGGCAAGCATCTTAGTCCGCCCTAATTTGGAGGGAGTTGGACGGGATCCTGTTGCGAATCGCGAATCGAGCGCGAAATTCTGCGTTGTGAATCGAGGCCTTCGCGATGGAAGCGTGGCACGAGCGAATTCACGCTGCTGCGTTCGCCAAGCCAGCGATGTCCGGCATTTACCTCCAAATGGGTTGCGCGAATCACGCATTCGCGATTCGCGACATGACCCCGTCTGAAAAGGCGCCGTCTGAAAAGGGCACCCAACCAAAGGACGTTGGCGAATACCCCGCAGCGTCAACGCCACCCGTCGATTTGCGGACCGGCTCGACCTCGCACTAGCATTTCACGGGCCGCCCCCCGTTGGGCCGCCCCGGTCCGAACCTTGCTCAGAGTCTCACGCAGCCGGGAAGCGCGGCCATTTTGCGATCCAGCGTCAG
>CAYVDZ010000350.1:0-5992 GCA_964450575.1 uncultured Opitutus sp. | reverse complement strand
CGAAAACTCGACGCCGACCACCGGCTCGAACGCCGATTACGGACTCGAACCCGGATCACAGGCAGGAATGCCTGTATCACCCGGACCTTCCTTACGTCTCGGCGATCGAGGTGACACAGACATTCCTGTCTGTCCTGCCTGGAGCTCCGAAAACTCGACGCCGACCACCGGCTCGAACGCCGATTACGGACTCGAACCCGGAGCACAGGCAGGAATGCCTGTGTCACCCGGCCGACCTTACGTCTCCTGCCGCAACACCTCGAGCGGCGGATGATTTGTAATACCGCGACTTGACAGAAATCCCGTGACAACGGTGACCACACACACCGCGACTGCACCGATAACCAGCACCAGCACCGGCACGCTGGGCGAGATGCGGAAGATATATTTCGCCAGCAGCGCGTTGCCCGCGACCGACAGCAAGCAACCGACCACGGCCGCCAGCACGCCGAGGATCACGTATTCGACGAGTTGAATCCGCACGAGCTGGCTCTGCGTCGCTCCGAGGGTGCGGAGCAGCACGGTTTCGCGCACGCGCTGAAACCGCCCCGTCATCACCGCACCAGCCATTACGATAATGCCCGTCACAACCGTGAACAGCGCCATGAACTGAATCACGAACGCGACCTTGGTGAAGATGCTATCCACCGTTTGCATCACGAGCGTGAGGTCGATGGCCGTGATGGTGGGAAACGCCTGCACCACTTCACGCTGCACCCGACCCGAGTGCTCCGCGTCGGTCGTGCGCACCGCGGCGACATGAAACTTCGGCGCCGGTTCGAGGACGCCTTCGGGAAACACGACGAAGAAATTCGGCTCAAGCCGCCGCCATTCCACCGCACGCACGCTGGTCACGCGCGAGCGCATCGGCACGCCTTGCACATCCCATTCGATTTCATCTCCCAACGTCAGCCCCATGTCCTTCAACAATCCTTCTTCAATCGAGATGGGGACGATCGCCTCGCCTGGCTCCACGCGGCCGACAAATGTGCCGCTCACGAGCCGCTCCGAACTCTCGAGCTGACCGCGATAAGTCGAGCGATACTCGCGTCGCAGCGTCCAGCCCGGCAGGCGCTGGCGACCGGCGTCCTGTTCCTTTCCTTCAGTTTTCTCCGCCTTGGCTTCGGGTGGAGCATCACCCCGACGTCGCACGTTCCGCAGTAGTTCCTCCACCGGCACTCCTTTCACCGACGCGATCTTCATCGTGACGATTGGTGCATGCACGAGCACCGGCGCGCCCTGCGCCGCACTCGTGGCCTTTAAGCCCTCGATCTGATCGTCCTGAATATCAAAAAAGAGCAGATTGGGGCGTCCACCCCCGCTCGTGAACGCGATCTCGTTGAGCAATGTCGTGCGGGTGAGAAACAGCGTCAGCATCAGGAACGTTCCGAGCCCGAGTGAGACGAGCAAAAGCACGGTGCGATTGTTGGGCCGGTAGAGATTCGCGACGCCTTGCCGGACGACGTAAGGCAGGCGGCGTGGAAACCATTTGCGGGCCGCCCACGTGACGAGCTTCGCCAGTCCGGCGAGCACTGCGAAACCGAACAATAACATTCCGGCGAAACCCAACCCGTCGCGCAACCGGGTGGTTTGCCACACCGCGAAACCCACGACGGCCGCGATGATAAAGATCACAATGGCAATGCGCCACGGGTCGGATCCCATCCCGACTTTTTCCGCAAAAGCCGAGCGAATCGCCACCAACGGCGAAACCCGCCGAACCGCGAGCAACGGAAGCAGCGTGAACAATACGCAGATCACCAACCCCGCGCCCATTCCTCGCATCACCGCTGGCCAGGCAATTACAGAGCCCACGTCAAAGGGCAGGACGTCCTTCAATAATTGCGGCAGCGCAAACTGTATCCCCAACCCGAGCGCCGCACCCGCCACGGCTCCGAAAACGCCAAGCGCCACGCCTTGCACCAGGTAGACCGCAAAACTCTGCCACGCGCTCGCGCCCAAACAGCGCAGCACCGCAACCGTCGTGATCTTCTGTCGCACATAAACGTGGATCGCGCTCGCCACTCCGATACCGCCCAGAAAGAGCGCGATGAAGCCGACGAGGCTCAGAAACCCTTCGATGTTCTCCAGCACCCGGCCGAGTTCACGTTTGCGCTCCGCCACCGTATCGTACCCCAACCCTTCCGCCCGGAATTCGCGCCGCATTTCGGCTTCCACCATCGCGGGCGTTTTGCCTTCCGGCAGCTTCACCATCACGCGATGCCGCACCAACACCGTGCGCTCGGCGAGTCCCGTGGCCTCGAGTTGCGCCATCGGAATCAAGGCCCGCGGAGCCACCGTCGCCGAGATCGCCGACGACTCGCCCGGCAGTTTCTGCAGCGCACCCGCAATCGTGAACTCGGTGTTGCCGAGTTTCACCGTGTCGCCGACTTTCGCGTTATATTGGCGCAGCAGGGTTTCCTCGAGAATAACAATATTATCGCCCGCCCGCAGCTTCGCCGGTGCATCGAGCGGGTCCGTGGTGAAGTCGCCGTAAAAGGGAAAATTTCCTTCCAACGCGCGGACGTTTACGAGCCGCGTCAGGTTCTGCGCCGAAGGAAACGCCACCATGGAGGAAAAGCTGATTTCCCGCGCCTGCTCCGCCCCGAGCGCGTCAATATAGCGTCGGAGATCTGCACTCGGCTCAGCGCGCCCGGTAATAATCAGATCCGCCCCGAGCAAGCCGCGCGCTTGTTCGTCGATGCCACGTTCCAAATTGGAGCCGATGGACCCGATTGCCACCAGGGCCGCAATGCCAAGCACGATCGACAACGAAAAGAGCAACAACCGCCGCCGCGAAGCCCGCGAATCGCGCCAGGCCATTTTGAAGATAAAGTTCATGATGAGTGCCGGCGAAGGCTGCGAAGGAGCGCGACTAAAGCATGATCAACGAAGGGAAAGGCGGGGAAACGTCGCGTCAATTCACCTGATTGGCCGGCTCCATCAGTTCGTCGCTGATGACGGCGCCGCCTTTCAAGCGGAGGATGCGTTCGCACTTGCGGGCAAGATCGAGGTCGTGCGTCACGAGCACCAGCGTGGTCTGTTGTTCATGGTTCAAACGAAAGATCAGATCCACCATCGCGTGGGCTGTGTCCGCATCGAGATTCCCGGTCGGTTCATCACAAAATAGAATCTTCGGCTTGTTCATGAACGCGCGCGCCAACGCCACGCGTTGCTGCTCTCCACCCGACAGCTGCACCGGATAATGATCGTGGCGCGCGCCCAGCCCCACCCGCGACAGCAACAGCGGCGCCTCAGCCTCCGCCTCGCGCCCGCCTTCGCCCCGGAGCTCGACCGGCACCATCACGTTTTCCATCGCCGTCAGCGTCGGGATCAATTGGAAGTTCTGAAACACGAAGCCGATGTGCGCATTCCGCACCAATGCACGCTGATCCTCGCTCAATTCCCCGATCGACTGCCCGGCAAGCACCACATCTCCCGTGCTGGGACGATCCAATCCCGCGCATAATCCGAGGAGCGTGGTCTTGCCACTGCCACTCGGCCCCACAATCGCGAGACTGGCGCCCGCGCAAAGCTCGAAACTTACTTCCTTAAGTACGGTCAGATCACCGCCCGCCGTCGCATACGTTTTGGTCAGCCGCTGGACTTTCAGCATGGTTTGCTCACTCATTGATGGCTCACGAAACACACGAACGCCACGAAATCGAGCTGATGCCGAAGAGTTTATTACGATACCTGCCTTTCTTGTTCTCTTTAGCGTGCGTCCTCAGCCTGGGCGCACGGACGGCTCACGCCGCCAACGGAGAGCCGCGCACGATCGTGTTCTTCGGCGACAGCCTGACCGCGGGCTACGGTTTGGACAACCCCGGCGCCGACGCCTATCCCGCGTTGATTCAGAAAAACATCGATGCGAAAAACCTTCCCTGGCGCGTCGTGAACGCTGGTCTCAGCGGCGAAACCTCATCGGGCGGACTGAGGCGGGTCGACTGGATCCTGCGTCAACCTGTGGACGTTTTCGTCCTCGCGTTGGGGGCCAATGACGGCCTGCGCGGAATCAGCCCGGAACTCACCCGCCGAAATCTTCAACAGATCATCGACCGCGTCCGCAGCAAGTATCCGGAAGCAAAAATCGTCGTCGCCGGCATGCAGATGCCGCCAGCGCTCGGCGATGACTACGTGCGCGCGTTCCAAGCCATGTTTCCTGCGGTCGCCCGGGAAAACGACGCCGCCCTGGTTCCTTTCCTCCTGGAAGGCGTCGGCGGCCAACCCAAGCTTAATCTCGACGACCAAATCCATCCCAATCCTGCCGGCCACCGGGTTGTTGCCAGTACCGTCTGGAACGTCCTGCGTACCCTTTTGTGAAATCTCACCCTTCTTACGTCGGAACTGGAACCGCAACCTTGACGCGGCCCCGGCGCAACGGCGCCTCCCCGACCGCGTCTTTTCGGGCCCGTGCCCACGCTGGTTTCCTCCTGTGCGCCGCCGCCCTACTGCTGGCCACGGCACCCCTACGGGCGGACAACTGGGCACCCAACTTGACGACGTTTGCGACGTGGCATGATAACGCCACCAACGCCGAAGCGACGGTCGATCAGATCGACTCCCTTGAAATCGGCACCGACATCCTGGCCTCGCAACGTTACAGCTTCGGCCGTGACGACGCCCTGCAACTCACCGGACACTTCGCCGGCGAGTGGTGGCCGCGCTATCGCGGACTGCTGAACGGCGCCGCCGGAGCCCGCGCCGCGTGGCTGCACACCTTCGGCGTCGGTCCGACAGCGCCGGTCTTTTCCGCGGAAATCGGCGGTAACTATGTCGGAGCCTATGAAGGCGACCGCAGCGGCACCGCCGCTTCCCTCACGTTTTCACTTCGCAAACGCTTCGATGACCGCTGGCGTGCGGTGCTAACCCAACAGTTCGACCGCCACTATGCCCGCGCCCCCGTTTTCGACGTCGAGGCGACGCAAACGACACTCGAGTTATCAAACGACATCACCGATGTCACCCGACTCGTCGCGAGCGTGCACTATCGAGACGGCGATGTCGTCACCTATTCTGGAAACCCGCGCGGAGAAGTGGCCGCCATCGCGTCGGCCGAGCGGGAAGTGGATACGTTCGATCGCCCCATGATCGCCTACTCGGTCAACGCCCGCACGTGGGGCGCGAAGTTTTCGGTCGTCCGCGCCTTGAATGAGTCCACGGCCATCATCGCCGCGTATTCGTGGCGCGCGACCGAGCAGAACCCGGTTCAATTCACCAATCACCGGGCATCGATCTCGATTGTAACGCAATTCTAGAGCTAGCCCGAGTATGTCACATCTACTCGTAACCATGCAGCAAACTGGATTTCACCGGTCTTTGCGAGAAGCGCAGTGACGACGCAAGCCATCTCGCTGGATTGCCGCGCTCTCGTTCCCCGGGCTTTTAGGGAACACGTGTAGTCATCACGAGTCCCGCTCTGCGGGATTGGGTTTAATCGCCCATTCCATCCAAACGGTCGGGCTCGGTTCGTCGTCTCGCAATGACACATGGAAGGGGTGAAATTTCCGGGCCTACCCTGCCTACCCCTGCCCCACTTGCACCTTCAACGGCGCCTGGACGTGAGAGAGCACGTAGCCCAGGCCCGCACCAAAGCCGAGCCCGTGCCCTGCGCCCCAGAGCAGCCGTCCCACGGCCCCGCGCACCGCCGCGTAGAGCACGTCGCCGAGATAATAGCCGAGCGTGTGACACGTGAACAGCACCGCAAACAGCGGCAGAAAATCGCCGGTTTTTCCAAACGCCCGACGAATCACCCACGTCATGCCGGCAAGACCGACTGCAGCGCCCCAAAGATCCGCTTCATGCCTCCCGCCCAAGCCAAACCAGAACACGCACCAGGCGACCGCGTAGACGAAAAACGCACTGGCGAAGAGCAACACGAAGCGCGTCGTGGCTCCGGAGCCAAGCACCAGGCGGCTCAACGCAAGGCCGGTTAAGCCGAGGTAGATCGCCGCAATCGACGTGTACATCGCGGCCGTTCCAGGGATCAGGC
>CAYVDZ010000349.1:2820-5996 GCA_964450575.1 uncultured Opitutus sp. | reverse complement strand
AGGTCGACCAGCATCGGCGTCTGACGGATCAGGCCGGCCGCACCGTGCTGGCCCTCGCCATTGAGGCGGGCCTGCTAGTATCTGATACACCTAAGGCCCCCGTGCGGCTCGGCCTGCCAGCGAAAGTGCATGAGACCTATTTTCCGCAGTTATTTCCCAGCTATCAGGTGACGGACCGCCTGTAAGCGACCCGACCTCTGGACGCTCACCTCGCGCCGCAATCGCTCCATCCTATCGATTTCTAAAATGAGACCTCCCTTCATCGTCGCCTTGTACTGCGTTCCCATACTAATATGGATTGTCTATTGGATCCTCGCGTTCTGGCTCGCGGGAGACCTCGCAAAAGCAGGGCAATTCGGTGACATGTTTGGGGCGGTCAACGCGCTTTTCAGCGGCATGGCGATTGCCGGCCTTTTCGCGACGTATTTGGCGCAAAAGCGCAACCACGGCGCTGAAATGGAGAAGCTGGAGACGCAGCTGACAATTGAGCGTCGACGTGCCGAATTTGAAGCCCGGCCAATTTTTACGCTGCGATGGCGGGATTCAAGTGTGCAGCAAAACAAGTCTCAGTTTGGGCTGATCGTTAGCAATCACGGGAGCCCAATCATCTTTCTCCAGTATACGCTGAATACTACAGGGGCACCCGCAGAAAGCGGCGGGATCTTCCAGACCTGCCTAAACGGAAAGGATGTTGAGTCGCCGACCGCAATTGCTTCCAGCATCGCAGGTATCTTGGAGTATGGTTACGTTCAACTACGAGATGGGCGTCGGGGCACAGCGACATTCGACATTCTCGATTCTCGTCATCGGGAACCACGATTTGTGGTGCAGCGTCCGGGCATCCTATTGGGTTCCAGCATCACAACCGAAGCGGGCAAAACATGGGATAACCTTCCCCGCATTGACGTATTCAAAGAATACTTTGAAGAGGTTCCGGGCCCGAGTTCCTGAGTTGTTGCTCGCGCACCGTCGCGAAGATCCCGTTGCATCTCATGCGCATCCGCGTACTCAGTGATTTTCACCGCACCGCATCCCACGTGAACTCCGGCAATTGCTGCCAAGCGCTCGACATCCGCCCAAAAGTCGACCGATATTTCTCCGGTCAAGTCACCCCGTTCACTTCATGAAAACCCGCCTTCTGTTTGTTGCCGCTTCCCTGCTCCTGCCGTTTGCCGCGCCACTCGCGGCCAAGACACCGGACGGAAAATCCAAACTCGTCCTCATGGCCGGCAAACCGTCGCATCCTCCCCGGATGCATGAGTTCAACGCCGGCGTCCAGTTGCTCGCCAAATCGCTCGCCCAAGGCGCTCCCCAGTTGAAGGTCGACATCGTTCTCAACGGCTGGCCCACGGACGAAAGCGTGTTCGAAGGCGCCGATGCCGTTGTATTCTATATGGATGGTGGCGGCAAACACGAGGTCGTGCAGGAAGCCGGAGCGCGACTCGCGAAGATCGAAGAATGGGCCAGGCGCGGCGTGAGCATCGGTGCGATGCATTACGGCGTCGAGGTGGTCGCCAATCAGGCCGGTCCGCAGTTCAAGCGCTGGATCGGCGGTCATTACGAAAACATGTTTTCCTGCAATCCGATGTGGGAACCGGAGTTCACCAAATTCCCGAACCATCCGGTTACCAGCGGAGTGAAACCCTTCAAAATCCGCGACGAATGGTATTTCAATATGCGCTTCATTGAAGGCTTCAGCGCCGAAAAGGCGTCGCAGCAAGCCGGCGTCAAATTCACCCCGATCCTCGTCGCGAAACCAAGCGATGCCGTGCGCGACGGACCGTACGTTGCCCCCAAGGGACCCTATCCCCACATTCAAGCCGCGAAGGGTCAGCCTGAAGCGATGATGTGGGTGATCGAGCGTCCCGATGGCGGCCGCGGCATGGGCTTCACCGGCGGCCATTTCCACGACAACTGGAACGACGAAAACTTCCGCAAGGTCGTGCTCAACTCGCTCGTGTGGCTCGCCAAGGCCCCCGTTCCAAAGAACGGCGTGCAATCCAAAGTCACCGCCGCTGATCTCGAGGCCAACCTGGATCCCAAGCCGGCGCCGAAGAAAAAGGCGTAACCGTACCGAGACTTCTCCGAGTAGTGCCCGACCTTGCGCGTGGCCTTCCTGCCGCTGCCCTCGGGCCAGGTTCCCCCGAGCCCGGAAATTTCACACTTCTCATTGTCATTGCGAGCGCGTGGAACGAGGGCCCGGCAATCCACCATAAATCCAGATGGATGGCCACGTCGCTTCGCTGCTCGCCATGACAATTGACGAGGTTCATTGCCCAGCCACCCAACGCTGCGTTGGTCCAGCTCTCGCCATGACAGATGAAATCCAGTTCGCTGCATCTATACGAATAGATGCGAAATATCCAGGCTAGTCACTGCGCCCGCATTGTCCTCGTCCTCATCCGCCCCGCCCTCACCTCCCCCCGGCTCCCCGCTGTCCATGCGTTTCGTTCCCCTTGCTTGTCTCGGTTTCGGCCTCGGTCTGATTCCTCTCGCGTCCTCCACGTTCGCCGCCGCAGATGCGAACTGGGCCTCCTACCTAGGCGACGCCGGCGGGACCCACTATTCAAAACTCAACGCCATCACGACCGCGAACGTGCAACGTTTGGAAAAGATTTGGGAGTTCCGCGCCGGCGGAATCGCGGCCAACAATCGGTCCCAGATCCAAGTCAATCCCCTCGTAATTGATGGGGTGCTCTACGGCATTTCGCCTGACCTGCAGCTTTTCGCGCTCGAAGCCGCGACGGGCCGCGAGCGGTGGCGGTTCACGCCACCTCCCGGCGCTGGCGGCGCCCGGCCCACCGGGGTCAGCCGCGGTCTCACCTTCTGGCGCGAAGGCCACGAGCGCCGCATCATCTTCGGCGCTGGTCGTTACCTCCACGCCGTCGATCCGGCCACGGGCACTATGATCGAGAGTTTTGGCGAAAACGGCCGGATCGATCTGCTTCGCGATCTCGACGCCGACGACACCGAACTCGCCGGCCGTTCCATCGTTTCAACCACGCCTCCGGCCCTCTATCGTGACCTCATCATCGTTCCGGTACGCGTGGGCGAAGGCCCGGCACCCTCCGTCCCCGGACACATCCGCGCCTACGACGTGCGGACGGGCAAGCGTCGGTGGATTTTTCATACGATTCCGCATCCCGGCGAATTCGGTTACAATACCTGGCCGGAGG
>CAYVDZ010000349.1:0-2810 GCA_964450575.1 uncultured Opitutus sp. | reverse complement strand
GAGGATGCGTGGAAACGCGTCGGCGGCGCCAACTGCTGGGCCGGTCTCGTCGTCGATCAGGAACGCGGCCTCGCCTTCGTTCCGACCGGCTCGGCCGCCTTCGATTTCTTCGGCGGCGATCGTCCGGGCGAGAATCTATTTTCCAACTGCCTGATCGCGCTCGATGCCGCAACCGGCAAACGCAAATGGCACTTTCAGTTTGTGCACCACGATGTCTGGGACCGCGACCCGCCCGCCGCTCCCGTGCTCTGTGAAGTGACGCGCGATGGAAAGAAAATCGCCGCTGTCGCCCAAGTGCTCAAATCCGGACACGTCTGGGTCTTCGATCGCGAAACCGGCGAATCGCTTTTCCCCTGGCACGAAATGCCCGTGCCCGCCTCCGATCTCAAAGGCGAGATCACGTGGCCCACGCAACCGATGCCGTTGAAGCCCGAGCCGTTTGCCCGACAGGTCTTCACGGAAGACGACGTTACGACTCGCACCCCGGCTGCTCGCGAAGCGGTTCTACGTCGACTCCGTGAGGCCCGCCCGCACCAGCCATGGGATCCGCCCAGCGAGCGCGGCACGATCATCCTCCCCGGCTTCGATGGCGGCGCCGAATGGGGCGGCCCGGCGGTTGATCCAAACGGAGTTCTCTATGTTAACAGCAACGAGATGCCGTGGATTCTGCAGATGGTGCCCACGCAAAACTATACAGGTGACGCGAGCGGCACGAAAGCCCTCTACGCGCAGCTTTGCATGTCGTGTCATGGACAAAACCGCGAGGGCAACGCCGCCGCCAATATTCCGTCGCTCGCCGGGATCGAGACCCGCTTGAAACCGGACGACATCATGGCGCTGCTGCGGAGCGGCAAAGGCGTGATGCCGGCCTTCAACTTCATTCCGGACCCGGCCAAACGCGCGCTGGCGAGATTCCTGATCGACCCGTCCACCGCCGATGCGCCCGCAACCGGCTCCGTGCCCGCGAACCACGAGCACGCCGGCATGAGGGAGAGCGCCGCCGGCGGGCGCAGTCCATTCGTCACGACGGGCTACAATCGTTTCCTCGATCCCGAGGGTTATCCTGCGATTCGGCCACCCTGGGGAACCCTCAACGCCATCGATCTCAACACCGGCGACTATCTCTGGCGCCGCACTCTGGGCGAGTTGCCTGAACTGACTGCGCAAGGCATCCCTCCGACGGGTACGGAAAACTATGGCGGGCCAGTCGTCACTGCCGGCGGCGTGTTGTTTATCGCGGCCACCAAGGACGAAAAATTCCGCGCGTTCTCCGCCCGCACTGGCGAATTGCTCTGGGAAACCCAGCTTCCCGCCGGCGGTTATGCCACGCCCGCCACCTACGAAGTCGACGGCCGACAGTTCGTCGTGATCGCCTGCGGAGGTGGCAAAATGGGCACTAAATCCGGCGACTCCTACATCGCCTTCGCACTGCCACGCTGAACTGAACTGCGTTCACCTCAGCTCTCTCCCCACCAACGGAAATCATTTTCATCGTCTCACTTTTCATGCCCGTCTCGTTCCAACCATTTTCGCTCCGCGTTCTGCTCGTTAGTCTGTTTGCATTCGGCGCGTCCATCTCCCCGGCCGGCGCGGCGAATCCGCCGGCGGGCAAACCGAATATCATTTTCATCCTCACGGATGACCTGGGTTATGGCGATGTCGGCGCTTTTTTCCGCGACGGCCAGCGTCCCTCCGGCAGCCGCGGCGGCATGATGACACCCGAGCTCGATCGTCTCGCCAGCGCCGGCGCCCGACTCACCCATCATTATTGTGCGGCCCCCGTCTGCGCGCCGTCCCGCGCCTCCCTTCTCTCCGGTTTGCACCAGGGCCACGCCAACGTTCGCAACAACCAGTTCGACAAGGCCCTCGCCCCTAATCACACCCTTGCGACCGTCCTCCGGCAGGCCGGCTACGCCACGGCCGCCTTTGGCAAATGGGGCCTGCAAGGCCTCGCCACCGGCGGTGCTCCCAACTGGCCGGCGCATCCGCAAAACCGCGGTTTTGATTTCTTCTTCGGTTACATCCGCCACGTCGACGGCCACGAACATTACCCGAAAGAGGCTCCGTATCGGAACCGCGACAACACTGCGAAGAAACGGCCGTCCGCCACCAACGAGGAAGCCGATGACGCCAAGCCCGCGCTCTTCGGCAAGGAGGTCTGGGAGAATCGTCGTGAGATCTCGGATACGCTGGATAAGTGCTACACCACCGACCTCTTCACCGCCCGGGCGAAACACTGGATTGCCGCCCAGCAACGCGCCACACCGGGGCAGCCCTTCTTCGCCTATCTCGCCTTCGACACGCCGCACGCCGTGCTCGAACTCCCCACCATGGCCTACCCGGCAGGCCGCGGCCTGAAAGGCGGACTGCAGTGGCTCGGCACTCCGGGGAAGGCGATCAACACCGCCGGCGGCACGATCGACTCGTGGACACATCCCGACTTCGCAAACGCGACCTTCGATCACGACCACAACCCGGCCACCGTGGAACAACCGTGGGCCGATGTCTATCGCCGCTACGCGACCAGTGTCCGCCGGATCGACGATGCCGTCGCCGACGTCATGCAGACGCTGCGTGACCTCGGCATCGCCGAGAACACGCTGGTCGTCTTCAGCTCCGACAACGGGCCGTCGCTTGAGTCGTATTTGAAAGAGGACTACAGCCCCGAGTTTTTCTCCGGCTACGGCCCGTTCGACGGGGTCAAGCGCGACCTCTGGGAAGGCGGCACGCGCGTCCCCACCATTGCCCACTGGCCCGCGCGTATCCGCGGCGGCCTGACCGTGGCCAGCCCGAGCGCGCACGGGGACTGG
>CAYVDZ010000348.1:2091-6042 GCA_964450575.1 uncultured Opitutus sp. | reverse complement strand
CTTTTGGGCTCGCGTCGAAGAGGTGTGCCCTGACTGGCGCGAAGCCGAACGGTGGATCAAGCGCAATGGCACGCTGGTGGGGCTCTGAGCGGAAAATTGGAAAATCGGGAAATCGGAAAATTGGGAAAGCGGGAAGGACGAGTACCGGCAAATGCTGAATGCGGACGGTTGATGCGATCCTATCTGCTCCCGTTTCCGCGTTTCTGCTTTTCCGACTTCTGCTTTTCCGAACCTATCGCCAATCGAGTGTTTCGACTTCGAAAATGAGGGTGGCCCGGGGGCCGATTTTTCCGCCGGTGCCTTTTTCGCCGTAGGCGAGCCAGTAGGGGACGATCAACGTGCGTTTTTCGCCGCGTTTCATGGTCATGAAAGCCTCGTCCCAGCCGCGGATGACGGCGCCGGTGCCCACGCGAAACGTAAACGGCACGCCTTTCACGTACGAGCTATCGAAGGGCGTGCCGTCGAGCAGGCGACCATCGTAATGGCAGATTATTTCCGAACCCACGGTCGGGGTGTCGATGCCCGTGCCCGGGGAGCGCACGACGTAACGCAGGCCGCTGGGCAGTTTGTGCGCGGTGCCGTACTGTTGGAGAATCAGTTGCTCGTCACTGGTCGTCCACTGGGGAGCCTGGCGATCGAGTGCTTCGCGCATCGCGCTGTTGATCGGCCGGCCGGGGTTGTCGCGCCAGAGCAACCCCGAACGGGTAACAAGAGCGAGGGAGCCGAGCGTGACGCCGAGGAGAAGCAAGTAGAAGAAACTGCGCATGGACGTGCAGGACCGATTACGAGGAACGGGGTGGTTTGCAACTCGCGCCGAGCGGTCCCGGTCATTCCGGATCGGTTTGATCGATGAGGCTCGAGATCATCTGTCCGGTGGCGTGATAGATGCGCGTCTGGCGTTGTCGGGCGAGCGCATCAGTCGAAGTAACCGGAGCACGCGGCGGGGGAGGTGGTTTTAGCTCTGGCAGCGCCAGATCGAGCGGCGCACCCGCGAGCACCCACGCTTCCTCATCGGCGAAGTGGACGGCGAGCAGCGTGCCGGGGGGACCATGCAGCTTCGCGAGAAGGTCTTGAGCGAATTGGTCTCTGGTTTGCTCCGGCTCATTCGGGTCGAAGGTGTCGAAGAGCCGCACGTAGATATGGCGGCCCGTGAATCGCGCCAGGTTTCCCAGGCGGTATTCGATGTACTTGGACTGCCAGTAGTCGCCGGGCGGGTTGCCCGTCGTGCGATCGATCAAATGCGGAGGCTTGGCCCGGGAGGCCACGGCCAGCGCGGCGTTGAAGGCTTCATCATCGGCGCGGAAGTTTTCCGCTGCTTCGCCCTCGCGGATAATTTTCACCTGCATGGTATCGTTCCGGGCAATTTTGGTCAGCACCTCGTGGCCCTCAATGACCCGACCGAAAATGCTGTGGACGTAATCCAGGTAACGCGCCTCGCCGAGCGTGATGAAGAACTGGGAGCCGTTGGTGTCAGGTCCGCTATTTGCCATCGAGAGCAACCCGGGTACATCGTGGCGGAGTCCGGTCGCAAACTCGTCGGGAAACGTGTAGCCCGGACCGCCGCGGCCGGTGCCCGTCGGATCGCCGCCTTGGATCACGAATTCCGGGACGACCCGATGGAAAACAATGCCATCAAAATACGGCTTGCGCGGGCTCGGGCCCAGCGTGCCCTCCGCAAGGCCGACGAAGTTCATGACCGTCAATGGAGCCTGCTGGAAGAACAGTTCGCAGCGGATCACACCGCGCGGCGTCGTGATCTCGGCGAAGATCTTCGCCGGTGGCACCGCCGCGACCGGAGCCGGCGGTGGCGGAATGGGTAGGGAAGTGGGAACGGAGGTGCAGCCGTTGCCCAGCCATAATCCCACGAAGAGCAGTGCGACGCCGAGTCGATTCATAGGTGAACAGCGTTGGCGACCCGGCGCTCGCTCTCAACCAAACTCGTGCGTCGGGCACTTGGGATTTAAGAGCGCCCTATCCGAGCTCGGCAGCGCTCGCCCAGAACCCACCCGAAGACCTCAGGCCTTACCCTTTACTTTACCTGCGTTTAAATAATCGTCCCACGGGGTTGCAGTCTACAACCCTCGGTTCAGGGCCATTTGCCATGGTTGTCGTCGCATCTCTGCCGGGCCGCCTTCGATCATTCTCATGGTCGAATAGTTCGACCGATGCCTGCTTAATCCCGGCGGCCTTTTCTCCAGAAGGTAAAGATCCGCGAGAGTGCAAACTGGGGAATCACCTTCAACCGTCGGCCGTTCACCGTGATGGCGAAATGGAATTATCGCGGACTGCAGAAGGGGAACCAAGTGGTCGGAGTGAATGGATTCCAATATGGGGAAGCGCGGACCAAACTGGATGTGAACCTCGACTATCAGGTGCGGAAGAATCTGACGTTCTATGTGAACGCACAGAACCTGTTTAACGTTCCTGAAGTTCTCTTACGATATGGCCCCGAGACGCCCAACTACGCGCGACGGTCCCAGTCGACCACCTACGGAGTGCAACTTACGATGGGCATGAAGGGAACGTTTTAGAGTGGATCCATCGAACGCGTTGCTTCGGGCTCTCGGCCCGCTCCCATTCAACGCTGCTGGAGTCTGCCTCAACAGGAAGCGGGCGGCCGGGCTAGACGGGGGCAGCCTGTTGCAGGGTGCAAATTCGGCGAAGGATGCGCCAACCCTCGCCAGCTTCGATCGATCCCCGATAAGTTGGTGTAATCGGAGTCTGGGCGAACCGGCCCTGCGGGCGCCATCTCTGCTTTGACCGGCCCGCTTCCCGTTGCGCTGCCGTCTGCTGGCCGGATTGCCCCTGCAGAACTCAGCGACAACGCAGGCGAATCAAGTCACGCCGTCAGGCGAATGGCCGAACGGCAAGAGGCGGGTGAGGAGGTTCACTCGATGTGGGAGATGCTAGCAGGGTGATCCGTTCACGGTTCAAGTACGGTTTCGGTCCGGAGATTGCCCTACCAGGGGAGGCGTCCGAACTGTTTGCGATAATCGGCGATCATTTCGTCGAGAATGTTCCGGGGCACCCGCGCTTGCTGGCGAACCCGCAGGAGCCACTCGCGGGCGGCGGATTCGTTGCCACTGCCAATGCCGTGGAGGGCAAGGGTGGTGAGGGCGGCCGGGTGATCCGGTTCGGCGGCGAGCGCGCGGTGCAGCGCGGCGATCCCGTCGTCGATTCGTTCGAGACGAAAATACACGGGAGCGAGTTTGACCAGCGCATCCGCGTCATTGGGCTGCGCGCGAAGTGCTGCCTCGAAGGCGTGCATGGCTTCCGTCGTGCGACCGGCTGCCGCCAACTGGCTCGCCCGTTCGACCAACAACACCGGAGAGGCGGGCGACGCGCGTAACCCTGCCGCGAGCGCCGACTCGGCGGCGGATGAGTTTCCGAGCAACCGGTAAAGGTGGATCAGGCGTGCCCACGCATCGGCGAATTCGGGCGCGGCCCGTACGCAGGCGGTAAAGGATTCGCGCGCCCGGTCATAATCGCGCTGAGCCAGCGCGAACGTGCCGCTCTGGTAGAGAGCCGGGGCGTTGGCCGGGGCGAGCGTGAGCGCGCGGTCAATCAGACGCCGGGCGGTGCGGGTGTCGCCAGCATGATTTGCGAATCCGGCGGCAACCGTCAGTTGGTACGCGTCGAAGCAGTCGTCGAGAATGTCATCGAGCCACGGGTCGGGAGGATCATGGAATGCACCGGAACTCTTGTTCCGGGCACGCAGCGCCACGGCCCGGGAGGCGTCGCCGATCTGTTCGTAGACGGTCGCGAGAAGATCGGCCCCAATCCGGCCCCGGCTCTGCGCGGCGGCCTGCTCCAATCGTTCACGGGCGGCCTCCCAGCGCTGCATGGCGAGGTCGACGCGGGCGAGCCCGAGGAGCGCGAAGGAGTTGAGTGGGTCGCGCTGCGCGACTGCGGCGTAGGCGGTCGCGCAGCGCGACCCACTCAACTCCTTCG
>CAYVDZ010000348.1:0-2081 GCA_964450575.1 uncultured Opitutus sp. | reverse complement strand
GGCGGTCGCGGCGTCGGTGGCGCGGTTCAACTTCAGCAGGGTGTCACCGACGCGAAGTTGCGCCGGCAGATAGTCCGGCCGGAGCGCGAGGACTTGTCGCCACAGCGACAACGCGGCCTCCAATTCGCCGAATCCCGCGTAAATGCCCGCCAGGCGGTGCGCCCAGCGCGGATTCCGCGGGTCAAGGCGGAGGAGGCCGCGATAGCATCGGGCTGCTTCGGGCAGAAACCCGTTGGCCTGGTAGAGCTGGGCGAGTTCGCCGAGCGCACTCGGATCGGAGGGATCGTTTCGCAGGGATTGCTCGCAGCGGTCGATGCGTCGCGTGAGTTCGCGCGGGAAATCCGTGAGCGCGGGCCGCGTCGGGATGCTGGCGGCCACCGTCGTGGGTATTTCCTGAATACGCCACCACCACGCCGCGGTTATCCCGAGAATCGCCAGCGCACCAGAGACTCCCATTAGCCGGAACCTCATGGCGGGGTAATCCGGGGCCACAAGGTCACGCGACTGAGCTTGGCGAAGGGCGGGTAAGCATGAAACGCCCCCGTCACCAGTACGGGCCGACCGGTGCCGGAGAAATCGGCGGCGTCAACCGACACGAGATGAGTGGGTTCGTACGCCAGGACGTGCGGGGTGAAGTTCTGCCGGCCGTCGTTGCGATACCAGACGATCGAGACCGCCTTGGGTTTGTCCCAGGCGTTGAAAGCGCTCAGGGCCACGACATCCATCGCGCCGTCGCCGTCGAGATCGACGCCGAGGGGACTGTAAGCGCCGGGCAGGTCGGCGAGGCGTTGAAAGCGGAAACTGCCGTCACCCCGGTTCTCCAGCCATTGCACCCCGTGCCAAGGCCGGGGGCCGGGTTGCGGCGTCGGTCCGAAGCCGTCGCCGTTCGTGAAAAGTATGTCGGGCCGTCCGTCGCGATTGAGGTCGGCCAGACTCAGTCCGCTGGAGGCAAAGTCCTCGTTGGTTGAACCAAAGAGCACCCGGCCCTTGAACCGGCCGCCGCCCTCGTTGGTGAAGAGGTGAACTTCCTCCCACTGCTGGGAGACGAGCGCGACCACGTCGGGCTTGCCGTCTCCGGTGAGATCGGCGATGCGCACAGCGATCGTGCCGGAGAGATTGAGCAGCGGTTGGCTTTCAAACCGCCATCCGCCCAGATTTTTCATCCAACGAATCTCTCCCTGGTCGTAGCCAAACTGCGCCACGGCGAGGTCGAGCCTGCCGTCACCATCGAGATCGCCGGCCTGCACGTCGGTGACGCGCGCGATGCGATCGACGATGACCCGCTGGCGAAAGTTCTGTCGGCCGTCGTTTTCCAGCACGAGGATGGCGCCAATCCGATCGTTGTTAGGAAAAATCTCACCCATGACGGCGACGAGGACGTCGAGGTCGCCGTCACCGTCGAAGTCAACCGCCTCGGCATGAACCGGGGCGGGTACGCTCCCCTGCAGGATCGACTCCTCAAAGTGGCCGGGTGCGACCTGGCGGATCCAGGCGACTTGGTTTCTACGGGCATCGCATACGAGGACGTCGACCAGACCGTCGCGATCGAGGTCAACCGCCCGGACGTGCGCGATCCACGGATACCCCTCGACCGGGAGACCGATCGGTTGGGTCCGGAAGAGCGAGGTGGCTTCGACGAGCGCGGTGCGCTCCGGCAGCAGAGCGGGATACTCGTCCGCCCGGCGGCAGCTTGCGGCGAGGAGAAGGGCGGCGCCGAGAAGTGGGCGCAGAGCGCGAAGCGGAGGAGTATCTGACATCGAGGGTGGGCGGCCGGAAGGCGAGGATGGAACGTCGATGGTGGCGCGCAAACGCGAATCGAATCCCGGACGGGAGCGGAGCACGGTCGCTGACGATGGAAAAAAGAGCGCCCCGCCGGAAAGGCGGGGCGCTGCGAATCAGACCGAAGATGACGACATCAGAATTTGAATATGTTTGAAATGCTCCAGGTCTGCACGGGAGCGATGCGGAAGCCGGCTGGGGTGCCGTCGGGCTGCGTCGTGATCGGGATGAGTGCGTTCTGCTGGCCGACGTTACGCACGTTGAGCTGGATTCGCCAGTCGACGCCCCGCCAGATCTGGCGG
>CAYVDZ010000347.1:0-6042 GCA_964450575.1 uncultured Opitutus sp. | reverse complement strand
CGATTCATGACATGACCCCCTCGGGCTGCCCTTTCAGCGATCAGCGGACTGACCCCATCGGAGGCCCCCTATTTGGACGTGGAGGACGTGCGATGGGAGGACATGCTGCGACGAACATTGCGGCGCGCGCTCACCGATAAGTCCGCTGAAGATTTTTATTGGACGCTGTCGGAGATGACCGCGGCTTTGCATGATGGTCATGGTTATGTTTATGGCCGCAGCCAAAGCGGTGGTTTGCCGATCCGGGCCGAGGTAATCGAGGGCTATCTGGTCATCACTGCCACTGGAGGCGAGACCGACTTTCGCCGCGGCGACATTATCGAAACGATTGATGGCACAGCCGCCATTACCTTACTCAAGGAGCGTGAGCGTTTCGTTTCGGGCTCACCGCAATTGCGTCGCTATCGTGCGCTCAACACGTTTGGCGAGGGACCCGTGGGCAGCACTGCGCGCGTAGGGGGCGTTCGCAATGGCGAAGCGTTGCTGATCGAGACGATGCGTGCAACGGACTCTCGCGGCTTCTTCACAAACCCGATTGTAGAATACGCGTCGGCCGCGATTGCCGAGATTCGTCAGGGAATCTGGTATGTTAATCTTACTTCATGCGACGTGGCGTCACTTCAGGAAAAGCTGCCCGAGCTCGCCGCCAGTCGCGGCCTGATACTCGATCGTCGCCGCAATCGTTCCGGTCCGTGGCCTGAAGGAAGCATTGAGATCGAGCCCGAGAAACACATCATTCCTCACTTGATTGACGAACCAATTGACGGTCCACTAGGAAGAATTGTGCTCACCGACACTCCAGATCGAATGCGCCGACGTTATCGCGAAAATGTATTCATGTCAGCGCGACCTCAATCGCCGCGGATCACGGCACCGGTGGTCGTCATCAATGAACCGCGCGTCGTCAGCTATGGTGAAAGCACGACGGCTCTGCTCGCGGAACATCACCTCGCCAAATTCGTTGGCGGTCCGACAGCGGGCTGCAATGGCGTCGTCAATTTCACGAAGTTGCCAGGCGGCTTTGACGTGATGTGGACCGGGATGGAAGTCATGAAACATGATCGTTCGCGACTCTATGGAATTGGATATGCGCCCGACTATCCGGTGAACCGCACTATCGCCGCGGTGATTGCCGGCGATGATGAATATCTCGCGAAAGCGATCGCCGTCATTGAGAGCCATCTTCTCGCAAAGTGACCATTTTGCCGCGTCCTTATCCAATCCCGGGTATGATCCGGCGGGATAGGTTATAATTTGTCGGAATGATGGGTTACACATAGGCGCGTTGCCCGGGGAAAACTGGACGCCGTCATGCCTTGAATTGTGACACGCTGCACCTGAATTCTGGTGAATAGGCCGGTACCGCGCAGAGGCTATTTATATTACAGATTCCCGTTATATCCTGCGGATTCGTATCAGTAACTCCGCTCTCTTCGCACGCAAAAGTCGCTGTCCGTAAAACCAACCGATTCGGCATGCAGCCCGAATATCTGTTTAACGGATAATATCCGCTTGCCGAATAGACAGGTTTGGCCGATCCTCCAGGGTGATCAAAGGCTTTGCCGACCGAGAAACTGAAAAGTTGTGGCAAACCGGGCGCTCTCGACGTCTTCCAAGTGACATCTGGCAGCGCGCGCTCATCACGTTGCAGCTAATCGATGCCGCCGTTGAGTTGGCCTTTCTTAAGCTGCCTCCAGGTAACCGCTTGGAGGGGTTAAAAGGCGAGCGTCGTGGACAGTACTCGATCCGAATAAACGATCAATGGCGCATCTGCTTCCGCTGGGCCGGCACTGACGCCGAACATGTCGAGATTGTCGATGACCACTAAAGAATATCTCTATGAATCAGAAAGCTTCCCGCATCCATCCAGGCATTATCCTTCGCACCGAGTTCTTTGAATCGATGGGCATTACCCAGCTGTCGGCTGCCAAAGCCACCGGTATTCCGCAGAGCCGTTTGAGCGAAATCCTGGCGGGACGCCGGGGGATCAGTCCCGACACCGCTGCTCGTCTCGGCCGATATTTTCGGGTCGATCCGCGCAACTGGCTGAACCTCCAAGTGGCCTTCGATCTCTGGAAACTCGAGCAGGAGTCAGGTCGACAACTCGATCATGATGTGAAGCCGCTCGTCGCGGCCTGACGCGCTTGTCGATTCCAACTAAGCGCCATTGGGGTGGAGCTGAACGGGGTCAGTCTGCTGAACGCTGAATTTGGCGTGAGACATGGCCTCGCACTGAGCCGGGGTGGCCCATCATGAGGGTCTTCGCGATCCCGTCCACGACAACGCCGAGCTTGGCGGAACTCGCCGCAGAAGCGGCCGAAGACGCCGAGGACGAAGCCGAGCTTGCGGACGAAGCCGATTGATCCCACTTTATGTGCATCATGGTTTTTGCCGAAATCAGACCGCAGATGGAACAGCTCCCGCATGACGAGATGGTGAAAGCGCTGGCCTTCCTCCGCAGCCGGCTGCGCGCGGACAGCGCGGCCAACCGTGAAGACCTGGCGAAGCGCCATGCCGAGATGGACGCCGGAAAGAAAGTCCGCTGGGAAGATCTGAAACGGCAGTTGGGCCTGTCCTGACGTGGATGGTTACGAGTTGGTGCTGAGCGAGGCCGCGGCGATGACGCTGGCCACGGCTTCACGACCTGCACAGCGGAAGCTCGCCGTCATCCTCGACGAGGTGAAGGCCGGACCGTTTCGTCCGGGAGACTTGCAGGAACACGACACTCAGGGCCGCGTCAACGAGGTGCTTGTGGTCGGCGACTGGCTTGTCACTTACTGGCCGGATCACGCCGGCCGCGAGTTGCGCGTCGTGCGCTTGGAGCAGGTCGAGGACTGACGGCAAACGCGCCTCATTGCTCGCGCTGCCTCGCGTTTCACGCCGCCCGGCGGAATGACGGAAAACCATTGCCGCGGTCCGGCCTGCTGCTGGTAGCGTGCACGATCATGAAACTTGCCTCGTGGAACGTGGCCGAGCCTAACGGGGTCAGCCCGTTGAACTCTCAGAGTTGTTTGTTGATTTTTTGGGCGGCTAGTCGAGTCAGCTACGAGCGAGGAGAATCTGGCTCGACCATAGGTTGGAGCAGGATTTCCCGAATAGTTGCCGCGATTTATTACGTGGTAAACATTATAGAATAATAGATTATAAAATTTGGCACACCTTCCCGTTCACCAAAAACCCGCAGCGCACCGCAACTGCTAAAATCAACAAACAACGGCCTGACCCCGTTTTCCCGTTCCCTTTGGTTTTGCAGTCGGTGAGGTCGGGTGTCGAATCGTTGGGTTGAATTAGCTTTTAGCGGACTGACCCCCTGGATGATGCCCCGGGCACGCGCGAAGCTTCGGCAGACGTGGCGCAAGCGCAGTCTTTCCTTTCGGCGCTGATTGGTTAATGTCGTCGATATGAATTCGCTTCTTTCCCGCATAACCGTCGAGCCCGGCAAGTGCGGCGGACGCCCGTGCATCCGTGGTTATCGGTTGCGCGTGAAAGACATGCTGGAGCTATTGGCACACGGTGCGAGCTGGGACGAGATTTTGGCCGATTATCCGTTCCTCGAGGCTGACGACATCCGTGCCTGCCTGGAATTTGCCGCGGCGCAGAACGACCACGTGATCCTGCGTGCGTCGTGAGACGCTTCCTCGTGGACAACCAATTGCCTGCGGCACTGGCCCGCTGGATTGAAGGCAAAGGTTGCGTTGCCGAGCATGTGCTCGCGTTACAGCTCGCCCAGTCCCGCGACGAAATCATTTGGGAGTGTGCGGCTCGTGATGGCGCGGTGATCGTGTCCAAGGATGAGGATTTTGCGCAGATGACGCTGGTGCGGTCCGAACCGGTCGCCGTTTTGTGGCTGCGCATCGGCAACTGTCGCACACCGGCTTTGCTTGCCGCGATGGAGCGCGCGTGGCCGGCGATCGTGCAGCAACTCGACACCGGCGCGCACCTCATCGAAGTGTTTTGACGGAACGAAAACAGGGTCGGGCTGAAACTTGCAACAGATGGGGTTTGCAACTGTTCATCGCCTGCCTCGCGTTTCACGCCGCCCGGCGGAATGACGGAAAACCATTGCCGCGGTCCGGCCTGCTGCTGGTAGCGTGCACGATCATGAAACTTGTCTCGTGGAACGTGAACGGCGTGCGGGCGGCGCATAAAAAAGGTCTGCTCGATTACATGGCTCAGACGCAGGCCGACGTGATTTGTCTGCAGGAAGCGAAGGCGCATCCGGGCGACGTGCAGCACATTGTCTGGCCGCTCGGCTACGAGGCGATTTGGAATCCAGCGGTAAAGAAAGGTTACAGCGGCACCGTGGTTTTCACCAAGACCAAGCCGAAGAGCGTCACTCTCGGGATCGGGATGAAGGGCCACGATGACGAAGGCCGCGTTATTACGGTGGAGTATCCGGACTTTTATCTGCTGAACGTGTATCAACCCAACTCGCAGCGCGGGTTGACGCGTTTGAAGTACCGTACGGAGGAATGGGACCCGGCGTTCCTGGGTTATTTGACGAAGCTCAAACGAAAGAAGCCGGTCATCTTTTGCGGCGATCTGAACGTCGCGCACACCGAGCTCGATCTCACGAATTCCAAGACGAATCGCCGTAACGCCGGCTTCACGGAGGAAGAGCGGCAGAATTTCTCCAAGCTGCTCGAGACTGGTTTTGTGGATTCGTTCCGGGAGTTTGAAAAAGGTCCCGGACATTACACGTGGTGGAGCCAGATGATGAACTGTCGGCCGCGGAACATCGGGTGGCGCGTCGATTACTTTGTCGCGAGCGCGAAGCTGCAGAAAGCGCTGAAGCGCGCGTGGATTTCCCCCGAGGTTATGGGCAGCGATCATTGTCCGGTTGGCCTCGAGGTTGGATGACCACGGGAAGAGCCGGGCCGCTGACGCTTAATCGTCACTCGATCCGGCTTCCGTTTTACCTCAGCGCCGGGCACGCTACGCGTCACCATGCGCCTTGCCCTTGCTGTGTTCACTTCGCTGGTCGCCTTCTTTGCCGCGGTGCCGGGTTATGCCGCGGATGCGAAAAAAGCCGCGCCGCCCCCGCCTCCGCCACGTTTCAGTTTTGTGGCGTTTGGATGCATGCCGTACACCGAGGAAAATTTTCCGGGCTACGAGCGTCTGCTCACGGAAATCAACCGTCACCGCCCCGCGTTTTCGGTGCATTGCGGCGATACGAAAGCGGGATCAGCAACTCCGACGGACGCGTTTCTCCTTCAGGTGCGCGACTGGTTTAATTCGATCGACGGCCCGGTCATGTACACGCCCGGTGACAATGAATGGACCGATGTCCACCGCACCGGGCACGATCCTCTTGTCTGGCTCGACAAGGTGCGGAAGACTTATTTTTCGGAGGAGCGGAGCTTGGGCCGTCGACCTATTCCGCTGGTCACGCAGCGGCGCGATCCGATGTTCTCCAAGTTTGTGGAGAACGCGCGTTGGAGTCGCGACGGCGTGGTCTTTGCGACCGTGCATGTGGTCGGAAGCAACAATAACCGTGACCCAAAGCGGACGGAGGCGATGGCGGAGTTTCGGGAGCGTGATGCCGCCAATGCGGCCTGGATCCGGGACACCTTTGCCGAGGCACGTGCGAATCAGGCGCCGGGGGTGGCGTTGTTTTTTCAAGCCCAGCCGTTGGGGGCGCGCGCGATGGAAGTTGAGTCGGGGTTCGCGCAGTTTCTTGCGACTGTGGAGGAGGAGGCGCGTGCGTTTGCCCGGCCCGTGATGCTCGTGCATGCCGACGAGCATCGTTATAGGCTCGAACAGCCGATTCGTTTTCGCCCTGACGCTGAGCCGCTCGCCAATGTTACGCGGCTCGAAACGTTTGGTTCAGGCGACCTGCATGCGGTGATCGTAACCGTGGATCCCGGTTCGCCCCAGGTTTTCCTCGCTGGTCCGCTGCTCGTGCCGGGAAATCCCCTTCCCATTCTCCCGCGAAAAAAGTGAGTGCGTCGCTCGCTGATCTGAAACGCCTGATGCTCGGGCCGCCCCGATGGACCCTGGCGGCGGCGGAAAGTCTCACGTGCGGTCGGGTGCAAGCTCGCG
>CAYVDZ010000346.1:0-6043 GCA_964450575.1 uncultured Opitutus sp. | reverse complement strand
GCCCGGATATTTCACCCTCTGATTTGTCATCGCGAGCCCGAGGAACGAGGGCGTGACGATCCAGCTAGATGGATTGCTTCGTCTCTGCTCAATGACAAAGGTAATAATAGACGTACACAGCGTGTAGAGCGTTCACGCCAGAGTGCAAAATAGTCCGGCTAGGCGAGGAAACGGATGCCGGGAACCTGTCCGAGGTCCCGCAGGGTTTTCAACTGATACAACCGGCCGGAATCCGCGGGCAAATGCTCCACGCGTTCCGCGGCCCAGGTGAGATGATAGGGCACGTAAGCACCCGCTCCACCGAGGGCGAGTACGGGAAGGATGTCCGATTTCAGCGAATTCCCCACCATGAGAAAGCCCGCCGCTGGAATCGCATGGCGGCGAAGAATGGACGCATACGTCGCCTCGTTCTTTTCCGAAACGATTTCGACGTGATCGAAATGCTCCCCCAGACCCGACTTCATTAACTTTCGCTCCTGATCGCGTAAATCGCCTTTCGTGATCACCAGGAGCCGGTGCTGCTGCGCCAGCATGGCCAGGGTCTCCGCCACGCCATCGAGCAGCACCACGGGATGGGCCAACATCTCACGCCCCAACTCAACCAACTGCTGAATCTCCTCCGCGCGAATCTTGCCGTCCGTCAGCTGGATTGCCGTTTCGATCGCCGACAACGTGAAACCTTTTACCCCGTACCCGTAAAGGTCGAGGTTGCGCATCTCAGTCGCGAACAGGGTGCGATCCACGATCTCCGCAGGATGGTAGCGCGCGAGCAGGGCGCGATAGCGTTCGTGCGTCGCCTCAAAAATGCTTTCGTTGTGCCAGAGGGTGTCATCGGCATCGAAGCCGATGACCAATTCAGGTCGTGACATGCCCCAACCTCGCCGCATTTTTCTCAACGGCGCAAGGCGGGTTTCGCGGCTCGTAACTCAGGTGGACGCCAGGTGCCAATGCCCGCAAAGCGGACACAGGTAAGCGTGCCGGCGCCGCTCCATGCCAACGAGGAGGGCGGCATCGAGTGCATCGCCCTGCGAGCGATAGCGGCGCTTGCGTACACACATCCGTTGACGCTCCTCACGAGTCGGTTTCTTCATAACGGGATAAGCAGTAGAGCGGTGAAAATCCCAGGAAACTGCATCGTGCTGCCGCGTCGGCGCAAGCCACCACTTCTCAAAGATTCGGCCATACCGCCCACGCGCTCTGTCGGCGCCCGGTTGAAGTCGTGCCCTTGAGCATAAGCCACGCACCGGGTTTTGCCGGACATGCCGCAGTCACGGCTTGCAACATACATGGTTCGCGGCTGACTCGCCTCCGCCGGTGCTTTTCCGGCGCACCCACCCCACCTCGTTTGCATGGATCCTTTCTTGCTGCTGTTCATCGGCGTTGCCATCGTCGTTGGAGGTATTGTGGGGCTCCGGCTCCACGCTTTCATCGCCCTTTTCGCAGCGGCTATCGTCGTTGCGGTCCTGACCCCCAAGCAGAACATCGAGAGTTCCGTCCTGGCCCAAGGGCGGTCTCAGCAAGAGGCAACAACCCGGGCCAACGAGTCTCTCGGCGTAAAGCTCTCCAACAAGTTTGGCGGGACCGCCACCAATCTCGGCGTGCTGATCGCCATGGCCTCGATTGTCGGTGCATGCCTGCTCTGGAGCGGCGCCGCCGAGCGCATCGTCCGATCCACGTTGAGCCTGTTTGGAGAGAAGCGTTCGCCGCTCGTCTTTGCCACGAGCGGGCTCGTGCTGGGAGTACCCGTGTTTTTCGATACGGTATTCCTTCTCCTGATACCGCTGGCCCGGGCGATGGCGAGAACGCAACGCAACTATCTGCTTTACGTTCTCGCCATCGCCGTCGGCACGACGATGACGCACTCGCTCGTGCCACCCACGCCTGGGCCTTTGTTCGTGGCCAACGCGCTCAAGGTGGATATTGGCGTCATGATTATTGCGGGCCTCATCCTCAGCGTGTTCGCGGCCACGTTCGGGCTGATGTATGCTTGGTGGGCGGACCGGCGCTGGCCCAAGATCCCCGTGGCCGTCGCTGACGGCGACCGGGAACCGATCGTGCCACAAAAAGCCGATCACGAATTGCCCCCGCTGTGGCTCGCCCTCGCACCCATCGTCATTCCGGTGCTGCTGATCGCCGGGGCCACGGGCCGGGCGCTTTTTGCGTTTCCGCCCGACGTCGCCAACGCCCTCGCTACGCTCGGTCACCCGAACATCGCACTCAGCATTGCGGCCGTGATCGCACTCGGAACCCTCGCCTGGCAACAGCGCGGAAATCGAACTGTGCTCCGCACCGTCACGCAGTCTGCCATCGTGGACGCAGGGTCGATTATCCTGATCACGGCCGCCGGCGGGGTGTTCGGCGGCGTCTTGCAGGAAACGGGCGTGGGCGAACGCATCCAGGGCCTCGCCCGCGAGTACCACATCGGCGTACTCCCGCTCGCTTTCCTCGTCACCGCCTTGATCCGTACCGCGCAAGGCTCCGCCACCGTGGCAATGGTCACGAGCGTGGGAATTCTCGCGGCCTTCACCACATCGGGAACCCTCGGTTTCCATCCCGTTTACCTCGCTCTCACCATCGGCTGCGCATCGAAAGTGGTGCCGTGGATGAACGACAGCGGCTTCTGGGTGCTTTCCAAGACGAGTGGCCTGACCGAGCGCGAAACGCTGCGCAGTATGTCGGTCATGTTTACGCTCATGGGCGTGGTCGGCTCCATTCTGGTCATGATCGCGGCTAAGTTGTTTCCGATGGTCTAGCCGGGCCGCTCAGGCGTGAAGTGACCGCCAGAGAACGCAGCGCGTTATCCACGGAGGTTCCTTTCCGCCGAGCGCGGCGCGCCGCGAACTCCTCCCGCCGAAAACCCTCCAAAGCGTGGTTCCCGCCAAGGCGATCCGCGAAATTAGCCCGGAACCGCGGCTTTCTGCTCCGCGCTTTCGCGAGCGGCTGCCTCTTGACGCGCAACTTCTTCCCGCAAGATCCGCGCGTCGACCACAAACGGTCCGGCGGGCAACACACTCGCGACCAGCACCAGCCCCGTTCGCCGCCAGGTCCAATCGCGTTCCAGCGCAGCGTGCAAGGCAGCGATGACATACAGCACGAACAGAATGCCGTGGGCCATTCCGACGACCTTCACGCCCATCGGCCAGTCGGCCATATACTTCAAAGGCATGGCGACACCGAGGAGCAGGAGAAAGGAAACACCCTCCCACATCCCCACAATCCGCAGCCGGCCCAACGAGGTCTTTAGCGCATGCATCAAGGCGGGATTCCACGCGACGCGACCGCCCTGTCGAGCCAATCACGCGGAATGGAATCATCGCGCGTGTTTATAAGGTCCGCCCGAGCGTGCCTACCATTTGATTGCCCTGAGTTCCAAAATTCGACCGGGCAGCCAGCCCGCGCCATATTTCAGGCTGCGAGGCCGGGTATATTCGAGAACATAAAGCTTTCCGGGCGCGGCGATATGGAGATCGATCGGCCGCCCGAGCGGAGCCACAAAGGTCGTAGTCCGCGCGATCCATGTACCATCCTGCCGCGGCTCCAGCTTCAGGTGCAGCACGTCAAATCCATGCTCTTCGTCCACCCCCGGCCCGGCGAGAAAACTTCCCAGTCGGCCGACCAGGAATCCATTGCGAACCGACTCCGGCCACTCGGCTCCCAGCCAGACCATGCCCGCGGGCGAGCTGTGCGCATTAAAGGTGCTTGTAGGCTTTCCACCCATCAGGCCAGCCGGACCGACGTTTACCACGGGAAGCACGAACTTCGTTCCCGGTGGCGCGTCCGGGGTATGTGGATACCATTTCGTTCCTGCCGGGGCATCACCGAGTTGATAAGGAAACCCGTGGTGGCGCGGCGGCTCACCCGGGCGCGGCGGAATGATGTGGTCCATTTCTTCGGGAGCATGCGCGTCGGGGCCATTGGAAACAGTGAACAGATTCCCCGCCCCATCCCAATTGAAGCTGTAGGCGTTCCGGATCCCCCGTGCAATCACCTCGATCCTGGGCTCGAGCGCCGTCGGATCCAACCGCCACATCACCGCCGTGATGTCGGTCTCACCGATTTTGGCGAAGTGGTCGACGTTGCCCATTTCACCTCCATCGGTGCGCGACCCGCTGCTCACATACAGCAGCCCGTCGCGACCAAACTGAAGGTCGGAAATGCCGTGATTATAGTAGCCAACGCCCCACGGATAACTCGTCTGGAACCACGGGCGCGGTGACATCGGTTCACCGTCGGCGTCAAACGCCGTGGTGCGGAAAATCGCAACCTCGTTCGTTTCATACGGGCGAGTGGGGACGCGCTGGTTTACCGTGATCCAGAGGCGCCCGGTTTCGTCGCGCGCCATTCCGAGGGTTCGAAAATCGGTCGGCCGCAATCCGACGAAGTCCTTCGGCCAGATAATCTGTTTTAGATTTCCCGTGGCCGGGTCAAAGCGCCAGACGCCGCCGGCCTGGCCGAGCACGTAGAGTTTCCCTCCCTTTCCGTCGCTCGCCAGACGCGTGGCAAAATCCGGAAGGCGCACCAGTTCACTAATCTCGAACCCTGCGGGCGCCTCGGGCAAGGGCAGGTAGTCGCCCGCTTGCTTGAGTTCTTCAAACGTCTTGAACTTCGTCGTCGCCCGCACGGTGCGAACGTCCTCCGCCGTGACCCGCGGGCCGGAATTGCCCCATGTGTTGAGCACGAAGGTCAACACGTCCGCGACTTGGGGATCATCCAGCATGATGGGCGGCATCTGCCCGCGATAGACCTGGCCATTGACGGTGATCTCATCTTTCAACCCGGCCACGACAGCGCTGATGGCTCCCGTCCGGTTCTCCGCCAGCCAGTCGGATTTCGCGAGGGGTGGATAAACCCCTTTCACCCCGTCGCCGCTCACGCCGTGACAAATCGTGCAGTTGGCAAAGTAGAGCGTTTCCCCCCGCGTAAGCGCTGCGGCCAGTTCCGCATCCGTCGCTCCGGAACCGCGCGTCGCCCCGGCCGCCCCGCCGCTGAGGACCGCTGCGCACGCGACCAATCCAGTTAGGCAGGCAAAAGCACGTTGGGTAAAACGCATGCCATGACCGTACACAGCGGTCCGCCTCCGGGTCAACGCCACGAGGGAAAAGAACGAAACCGAGCACGCGGAGCGACCGCACCGGCGGTGGAAAACCCGTCTCCACCGCGTGCGATCCCGGACCACCGCCTCCGGCTTATGCCGCCGGCACGGTCCACCCTTGGCGATACGGGCGCGTGACCATCGCATTGGCTTCCGGACTGTTTTTGAAACTCAGGGTCTCCGCATCCCATTCGAGCACGTTCATCCCTTCGAGATCGGTCGTGAGGGTGCTTCGGCGACCGACGGGACGCAGCGGAAGGCGCGTGGCAATATTTCCCAACTGAGCCGCTTCACTCAGCCACCCGGCATAGTCGAAGCCATCCGTCGTCTTGGTGCCATCGACAATCGCATCCACCCAACGATGCCAGTGATTGAGGCCCTTGATGTCCTTTGGCGGGACAAACCCCGCGAAGTTTTCCTGCGGATACAGACGCGGACCGCCGACGTGGGGCAGCACAAGATTACCTTTCTCGCCGATGAACAATGACCCGCTGCGCGGCAAATCGAGGTCCGCCGGCATCTGCGCGAGTTTGCGGTCCGGCCGCAATCCACCATCGCTCCACGTCAACTTCAGGGTCGGGCCCACAATGAACGCATTACCGGAGAAAACATACCGGATGACTTCCGCCGTGGGCCAGACATGCCGGTTGATCCCGGTGTTGTCGGCCGCGACGGAGAGAGGCGCCCGCAAGCCGAGCGCCGTGAAAACCGGATCGAGAATATGACACCCGAAGTCGCCGACCGCACCGCCACCAAAAGCCTGCCAGTCGCGCCACGTGAACGGATGATAGACGTCTGGCGCAAAGGGCCGCATCTGCGATCCGCCGATCCACAAGTTCCAATCCAGGGTCTCCGGCACCGGACCGGGCGCCGGCGGCTCCAACAAACGCGTATGTGCATTCCCGCCCACCCCCACCCCGCCACCCCCCCCCCCCCGCTCCACACCCCCCC
>CAYVDZ010000345.1:0-6046 GCA_964450575.1 uncultured Opitutus sp. | reverse complement strand
ATCGCCCTACAGACGGTGCTTTATTGAGACTGAGGCCTAAGTCCGACAGGCTCCTGGGAGCATGGCCGGAGCAATGGATCGAAATGTCATGGCAGGAAGCCTCCGGGCAGCGGCCCTGGAGGCTGCTGCCGGGTACCTGATGTCGAATACGGGGGACTTCATCGGGGGGAGAGAAAGCGGAAACATCCAGAAAAGTGGCACGCGGCGGCGACGGAAAGTTGCGGTAGTCACAGGACCGCTCAGCATGAACGGGATTCAATCCAAAAGCGGGCTAGCTTCCTCCTGTGCATCGCGATGCACCGTCCCCCGAAATGCTTCACTCAGGACGGTGGCAAGCACGAAATCCCGCAGGCCGTAACCGCGCTCGGAGACATCCCGGACGATCGCATCCACTTCCGGGCGGTCGCGAATCGTCAGATGACGTCCGAGTCCGTACGACAGGAGCTTTTCGACGAGATTGTGCGCGATCTGGCCGCCCTTGCGGCGAAGCAGTATCTCCCTCAGCCCGCTCAGATCGTCAAAATGAGTGCCATCCGGCATGATCCCGGTGGTATCAACCAGCTGGCGGCCACGGGTATCATAGTGTTGTCGCACACTGCCGATCGCATCGAATCCCTCCAAAGCGAATCCGATCGGATCAATTTTACTGTGACAAGACGCGCAGGTCGCGACTTTGCGGTGCTTGACCAGTTGCTCACGGATTGTCTCCGCTCCCCGGATATCCGGCTCCAGCGGCTCGACATCCGGAGGTGGCGGGTTGGGTGGCGTCCCCAGAATGTTTTCAAGGACCCAGACCCCGCGGATGACCGGCGAAGTATCGATGCCATTCGCCGTCACGGTCAGCACACTGGCTTGGGCGAGGAGTCCGCCGCGGGCGCCAGGCGGTAGAACAACGCGCTGGAATCCCTCTCCCGCCAGCCCTTGGCTTCTGGGAAAAGCTGACGTATCAAGGCCGTAATGGCGCGCCAGCGGGCGGTTGACGTAGGTGAAACTGGCCTGGATGAAATTGCCAATGTCACCATTGCTCTGGAGCAGTTCGTTGAAGAACAACTGTGTTTCACGACGCATCGCCTGCTCGAGATTTCCGGTATAGTAAACCTGGAATCTGCGACTGTCGGGCGGCATCTTTCCCAGCTTGTAAAGGCGCAGCCATCGATCGGTGAAGTCTGCGACGAAGGCGCCCACTCTGGCATCCTGGAGCATCCGACGTGCCTCTCCAAGAAGGACGCTCGGCTCGGTCAAGCGACCCGCAGCCGCCAAGCCGAGCAACCGTTCGTCGGGCATGGTGGACCAAAGAAAATACGAAAGGCGCGAAGCCAGTCGATAATTTCTCGCTACCGGATCGTTCTGGGCCTCGCCGCTATCGATATAAAGGAACGCCGGCGAACAGAGCGTCGCCTGCAACGCGAGTTTCAAAGCATCGAGGGCGGAAGCGCCGGCGGCCATTTGGCGCTGGGCAACGCCGACCAATCCCCGCAATTCCGACTGCTTCACGGGCCGGCGAAAGGCCCGCGTGGCGAAGGCCTCGATAATCTCCTCGATGCGCTCAGGAGTGAACGGTTTGTCCCCGAAGATGATTCGATGGCTTGAAGGCGGCCATTGCTCGAGGATCGGACCTTCTAATTCGACGCCAAAGATCCGAATCTGCGGGGTCTGCATGCTCTGGCAGATTTCCCACCAATGCTTGCCATTCATGCTTTGGAGAAATGACTTCACCGGCAGGGCCACTCCATCCCGCATGGTAGGGGGAGCGTCCTCGAAGATCTTGGTCAGCTCGGCCGGGAACACCTCGGGATGCAGCCGATGAATCGGCTCGACCAGCGGTTTGAACGAGTAGGGACCGTTTTCATACGTCATCCGCGGCAAGTATCCGCGATCCAGCCAGATGGTCGCCTCCACCCAGCCGGGGTGGTCGTCCGGAAGATCGAACACGGCAAGAGTGCGTTCATTCGGCTGGCGCAGCTGCAAGGGGCCTTGTTCCCGACTTCCGGATACCACAGCAAGGCGGATGGGCTCGTCTTTGTCGGTAGGAATGAGGGCTGCCGGATACCGATGGTTCCGGTGCAGTCCACAGGCATTGATGCGAATCCGGTAGTAGCCGGAATGAGGCACACCATCCGCCAATTCGTCCAGCGGGCGATAGCCGTGGCGTTCCTTCGTGCCCTGAAAGATGGATTGGAACTCAGTTGTATTCTGAGCTTCCTGAGGAACCCAGCCGGTATGCGATCGGGTCGTGCGATCGAAGGGCGGCGCAAATGTCCAACGTCGCAGCTCAGGCCGGGGACCAAAATCGATGGACTCCTCCATCATCCGGTCCGCGGCCGCGAGGTAATACCCCAGCAAGTGCCCGGACGTGGTCAAAACGGCTCCAAAATTGTCAAAACCGTCGACCTCCTTGTCCTCCGGGAAGCCCTGCGTCGGATCGACCAGGGAGTTATTGCGTCCCAAGAGGTCGCGAATCGTATTACGATATTCCCGGCGATTCATTCGCCGGAGTACCGGAGTGTCGGCGTCAGTGCGGGCGAAAACGTGAGCCTCGGCAATCACCTTGGTCAATACGGCGACAACCTGCGCGACTGCGGCGTCGCCCGGGCGCTCCTCCTCCTCCGGTGGCGGCATCTCCCCGAGGTTGAGGATATCGAGAATGTCCTGCCAGCCCGCTAGGGTGTCCTCGGCACCCAAGTCTGTTCCCAAGATATCGAACCGACGATCACCCTTTTGTTTTTCGGCCCCATGACAGCGAAAGCAATGTTCCTTCAGAAACGGCACCGCCTGCCCAATCAGGCTTGAATCTGGCAAGCCCTGCGCAAACACGCCCGAGCTTGGAGGTGCGGCGAAAAAGCAAACCGGCAGAATACGCCGGAGCCAGCTCGACCTACGCCAATTCGCCAATCGTGGAATTGCTTGCATTGAATGCGTCAATGGTGAGCCCGAATTTTTGGAGCATAGTGAGATATAGATTGCAGAGCGGCACCCGTTTCCGGCCCTCTTCTGGCAAAACCAAATGGCCTTGATGCTTGAATCCTCCGCCTGCGAGCATGACGGGGAGATTCTTGTTCGAATGGGAGCTTCCGTTCCCCATTCCGCTCCCAAACAAGACCATTGTCTCATCCAGAAGAGTCCCGCCCGCAGGCGATTCGATCGCTTTCAGATTTCCCAAAAAGCGGCTGAATTCCTTGACCATGAATCCTTCGATGATCGTCAGCCCCTCCACGAGCCCCGGTGCCTGACCGTGGTGGGAATACCCGTGATAACTGGTGCTGAGCCCGAGTTCGGTGGTGTTGAAGCTCTCGGGCATTTCCAGAGTGATAACCCGCGTCGAATCCGTCTTCAGGGCGAGAATCATCAGATCATAGTAGACGGGGAGCGATTCCACGAAGCCGCCATCCCTCGGCTCGCTCTGCTCCACGACGGGCTTCGGCTTGCCCCTCCAGTGCTCGGACATGACCAGGCGTTTCTCCAAGTCTCGGATGGAAGTAAAATATTCATCGAGCTTTTCGCGATCCCGGTGGCCCAGAGTTCCATTCAGGGAGCGTGCATGTTCGCCAATTACGTCGAGAATCGAGCCCTGGAGCTTATGTCGCCGGCCCAATTCGGCCTTCATTTTCGGCGCATCTTCGACGAACAGCTGGCGGAAAATCTCGCGTGACTGTGTGATGACGGGAGCATTGACTCCGGAGCGCAGCCAACTCATCTCGCAGCTTCCCCCGACGCCGAGATTCAGGACCGGGAAGCGGGTCTGGGTGCCGACAAACTCGGCGGCCCTTTGATCGATCGAGATGTTTCCATCGGACATCGCCTTGGCTTCGCTGGTTTTGACCCCGGTCAGAAACGTATCCACGACGCGGTGGCCTCCAGTGAAGCCGTGGTCGAAGTTGGAGAATACGGTGAAGTGCTGTCGGTGGGACTCCATCGCCCTGAGCAGCACGGAAGTGGCGTAATCTTTGCCACTGGTCTTTGGAAAAAACCGGTCGGGGATCATGCCATAGGGATTTCCCACGCAGACCAGACGCCGGGCGGGTGCCGGCGGCAAAGAAGCAGGCGCACCCTTCAAAATCGAGGGGAGTCCTTCGAGAAACGGCAGTGCCACGCTTACTCCAGCAAACCGCAAAAAATCGCGGCGCTGAATTCCCGTCGTTTGAAGTATCATAGAAAGGAGGCCTTCGGTAGGCCTGCACCATGCAACACACTGCATGTATGTCAAGCGATGTCGCCCTAATTTTTCACGGGAAGCATTATCTGGTCAATGTATTGCATATTAGAATCTAACGCGCTCCATTGACCATACCACGGCAAAACTTGAGTGAGGCCTTGATTTGGCTCGACAGTACCATACTGCACGTTGCATAACCACTCGCCCTTCATTTCTCAGATCGCGGCCTACCGTGCTTCGTAATGCCTTCTCCCCAGCCCCGAATGAAAATACCACCCACCCTCTCCTGCCTTTTGTCTGCGATGACACTGATCGCTCAAACCATCCCATTGGCACAACCGTCGTCCCTTCAAGCTGCGAGTTCAGCAACCGGAAAAAGCCAGAATCAGGAGAACGAACCTGCCGATCTCTATTCCAAGGATTTGAGCAAAAAATCCCAAGCGAAGAGAGCGCTCGTCGCGAATATATCCGTCGGATTCAAGCCACTCACGGAATTGGGAAACGGAGATTATAAAGGTCAAAAAGGCGGTCTATATGGAAATGGTTCCAATGATCTGCCCCCGCGGCACCGGGCGCTGCTTCAACAGAAAATGGCAGAAATCAAGCCTCTGGACCACAAGGGCATGCCGGCAGCCGACGGGAAAGTGGTCTTGTTGACCTTGGGCATGTCCAACACCAGCCAGGAGGCCAGGAGCTTCATTCAACTCGCAGCCGGAAGCACAGAAAAGTCGCCCCATGTCATTGTTGTCGACGGCGCCCAAGGTGCCCAGGGCTCAATGCAGTGGTCCACGACCACCAACCGAAGCATGGATGTCGACCCTTGGGAAATCGTCGAAAAGCGGCTGCAACAGAAGGGTGTCAGCGCGAATCAGGTCCAGGCCGTATGGCTGAAGGCCGCCCTGATGGGCGTCGCGAAATATGGTCTGTTTCCAAAACATGCCGAGGTACTTCAAGAAAGCATCAGCACCACCATTCAAATCGCGCACAAGCGATACCCGAATCTCAAGGTCGCGTACCTCTCGAGCCGCATCTACGGCGGCTATTCACCCGGAGGAAATCGGGAACCCTTTGCGTATGAGAGCGCGTTCTCCGTCCGCGGCGTAATCCTCAAGCAGATTCGCGGCGACAAGGAACTGAATTGCAATCCGTCCCAGGGCCCGGTGAAGGCACCGGTCATTGTCTGGGGCCCGTATTTATGGGCTGATGGCATGACCCCGCGTCAATCCGACGGGCTGATTTGGAAACCGAGCGATCTGAGATCGGATGACGGCATGCATCCATCGGACGACGGACAACAGAAGGTCGGCGAGATGTTGCTCGATTTCTTTTCCAACGATGCGACCGCTGCCTGGTTCAGACGATCCTGACACCCCGCACCATGCTCAATTTGTGGCCAAGACCGGCCGCGTTGTGGCTTTTGCTTACTCCCCTCGCGATAGTGGCGGCGGGGCCGTCATCCGAAACGCTCTTTTTGCAGAACCCGGCTGTGAGTGAGGATGCAATCGTCTTTGTTCATGCGGCGATCTCTGGACGGCGGATCACGCCGGCCATTTTCCACGGCAGCTGACGCGGAGTCCGGAACTGGAGGGCAACCCCTGCTATTCTCCGGACGGGTCATGGCTTGCCTTCAATGCAAGCTATGAAGGAAACACCGACGTTTACGTGATCCCTGCGGCGGGCGGCGAGGCGCGCCGGCTCACCCACCATCCGGGACGTGACACGGTATCATCTATGCTCAGGGAGGCCACCTTCACATCTACAATCCTCTGCGACGGAAAACGCGCGCCTTGGCAATCACCCTGCCAGACGATCTCCCATGGACCAGGAGATCTGCGCCAAGGGAAAAAGTAATTGCTAAATTACCATTTATTGACTGTGTCATGTGCAACCAGA
>CAYVDZ010000344.1:0-6057 GCA_964450575.1 uncultured Opitutus sp. | reverse complement strand
GATCGGCGCCGAATATGGCGAGGGCGGCGGCGACGGCGAACTGAAGGAAGAGGACGTCAACGAGGAGTCGGGGCCGATCATCCAGCTCGCGAACCGCATCATCGAGGACGCGTATTTCTCGGGGACGAGCGACATTCACATCGAACCGCAGGAGAAGGAAATCATCGTCCGGAACCGCATCGACGGCATCTGCCTGGAGAAGTTGCGGCTGCCGAAGAAGGTGGGCCCGGCGTTGATCGCGCGTCTGAAGATCATGTGCAACCTGGACATCTCGGAGCGCCGGTTGCCGCAGGACGGACGCATTGTTTTCAAGCAATACACCCGGAAGAACATCGATCTCGATTTGCGGGTTTCGACGGCGCCGCTGAATCACGGTGAGGGCATCGTGATGCGTATTCTCGATAAACAGAAGACGACGCTCCCGTTGCCGGCGCTCGGCTTTTCCGAGGAGAATCTCGCCAAGTACCGGGAGTGTATCCGCCAGCCATACGGGATGATTTTGCATTGCGGACCCACCGGTTCCGGAAAGTCGATGACGCTGTATTCGGCGCTCAACGAGGTGAATACACCCGACATCGTGATCCGCACCGCCGAAGACCCAATCGAGTACACGCTGCCCGGATTGAATCAGATGCAGATGCATCGGCAGATTGGGCTGACGTTTGCGGCGGCGTTGCGATCGTTTCTCCGGCAGGATCCGGACATCATTCTCGTCGGAGAAATCCGCGACAAGGAGACAGCCGGAATCGCGGTCGAAGCGGCGCTCACGGGTCATTTGCTGATTTCGACGCTACACACGAACGATGCGCCGACGACGATCGCGCGGTTAACCGAAATGGGCATCGAGCCCTTCATGGTGTCGTCGTCTTTGTTGTGCGTTTGCGCCCAACGGCTGGTGCGGCGGGTTTGCAAACAATGCCGCACGCAAGTCGAACCACAGGGCCGGGAGAAGGAACTGTTGGAGAAGGCGCTGGGCTGGAGCGGTCCGATTTTCAAATCCCATCCCAAAGGCTGTCCGAAGTGCGGGGGAAGTGGATACAAAGGCCGGATCGGCATTCACGAATTGATGGTGAGCAACGAGGAACTCGTGGAAGGCATCAACAAGGAGATCGAAGCGGCCGAACTGAAGAAGATCGCGATGCGCGGCGGAATGAAGACCCTCCACCAAGACAGTTTGCTCAAGGTGAAGGAGGGCTTCACGACGCTCGAAGAAGCGATCGCCAACGTGCCGCCGGATATGATCTGAGTGGTCGGCGTTGACGCCGCGCGCCGCTCGTCCCGGTATGTGCGGGCGATGACGACACCCTGGACCTGGTGGGTATTGGCAACGGTCGGAATTGTCCGCCGATACCGTGGGTTGGGTGTTGTCCGCCAATAACGGACCCGCGCAACCGTGCACGACTACTGGTTCGAGTTTTCGCAGGTGGCCCTCGCGCATCTCCTCGCCGTGGCGAGCCCCGGGCCGGACTTCGCGATCGTGGTGCGACAGAGCCTTGCGCAAGGGCGGCGTACCGCGATCTGGACAAGCCTCGGAATCGGAGCGGCGATCTTGCTGCATGTGAGCTATTCGCTGCTCGGCATTGGGCTGCTGCTGCGGAGTTCGGAGACCTGGTTCAACGTCGTGAAATTCGCGGGTGCCGCTTATATTGCGTGGCTCGGGGTGCAGTCGCTCCGGTCGCGACCGCGTGAATCCATGGCGTCGGCCACTACGATTGATGCCGGCAACGTTTCTGCCTCGGTGGCCCAACGGGGGGCGTTCGTCGCCGGCTTTCTGACCAACACGCTGAATCCCAAAGCGACCCTGTTTTTTATTTCGCTGTTTGCGATGATCGTGAGTCCGCAGACGCCCAAACTGGTCCAGTCCCTTTATGGAGTATGGATGGCGGTGGCCACGGCGGCGTGGTTTTCCATTGTATCCGTTTTATTCACACGTGGGGATATTCGCCGGCGATTCTTGCGACACGGACACTGGATCGACCGGGCCTTGGGCGTGGTCTTCCTGGGTCTCGCGATGAGCCTCGCGTTCACAACGCTCAAGTAGGAGCGTTGGTCAGACGTAGACGCCGCCGCCGAGCAGACGTTCGCCGTCGTAGAACGCGATGATCTGCCCGCTGGCGAGTCCGCGCTGCGGAACGTCGAAGCGAAGCGTCGCTCCGGCTTGCTGCGCAACCGATGAGCCTGGGGCGAGGTCGGGGATGAACTCGACCGCGACTCGCGGATCGCGATAGCGCACGCGGCCTTCGAGTCGCCGGGGCGTGGTGATCGGCCCGCTGTTCCAACTGAGGGCGTGCACACGCACTTCTGTTTGATATAAGCCGGGGGCGTCCGGACCATCGAAGGCGACCAGGAGGGCACGATCGGCGGCACGTTTTCCCACCACCACATAGGCTTGATGATCGGTGTTGGACGGAATACCGATGCCCTTGCGCTGGCCGAGCGTATAGAAATGCAATCCGCGATGCGTGCCGAGTTCACGTTCATCCGTGGCGCGGGTGATCGGCCCCGGGGCATCCGGTACATACGTCCTTAGGAAATCCTGCATCTTCACTTCGCCAATAAAACAGATGCCCTGGCTGTCCTTCTTCTCTGCCGTCGGCAGCCTGGCTGCGCGCGCGATGGAACGGAGTTCCGGTTTCGGCAAATGGCCGATGGGAAAACGCGCGGCTTGCAACTGGGTTTGTGACAGCAGCGCGAGGAAGTAGGACTGATCCTTGTTTTTATCCGCGCCCTCCAGCAGTGCAAACTCGGGTGATCGAGCGGTCACCGCGGTCCCGGAAGCGGCGGCCGGCGGGGGGAGCGCCACGCGTCGGGCGTAATGTCCCGTGGCCACCGCGTCGAAGCCGTGCTCCCGGGCCCAGTCGAGAAACACGCCAAACTTGATCTCCCGGTTGCACATGATGTCCGGGTTGGGCGTCAGGCCGCGGGCGTAACCATTCAGGAGATACGCCACCACGCGCTCCCGGTAGTCCTGCATCAGGTTGACGACGCGAAACTCGATGCCGAGGTGTTCCGCCACGGCTCGCGCGTCGGTGATATCCTGTTCCCACGGACAGTGGCCAATGACCTCGTCTTCGTTAATCCAGTTTTTCATATAGGCGCTGACAATGTCGTAGCCTTGTTGCTGGAGCAGGAAGGCGGCGACGGAGCTGTCGACGCCGCCCGACATCGCGACGAGAATTTTTTCGCGCGCAGGCATGCGTTACCAGCCGTAGTTCCGCTTGATCCGCAGCGGTTGATACAGCTCGGGCGACAGCTCCTGAAGGAACCGGCTCGGTGAGAGCAGCATGGCGGGACCGCCCTTGGTGTTCACCTTGGGATAGCACAGGTAGAGCTCGTCGCGCGCGCGGGTGACGGCGACGTAGAACAATCGTCGCTCTTCCTCGACATCGTTTGCCTCGATTGCGCGGCGCAGTGGAAACATCCCATCGGCCAGACTGATTATGAACACCGCGGCGAACTCGAGCCCTTTCGCTTGATGGACGGTGGTGAGTCGCAAGGCGTCCGCGTTGGGATCGGCCGAACGGTCGCTGGTTTCGCTGTTCAGCAGCATGATCTGCGCGAGCAAATCCTGCATGTCTTCAAAGCGCGAAGCGAAGCCGATCATCGACTTCAGGTCGTCGAGGCGCGAAATATAATTGGCAAACGCACCTTTGAGATAGTCGCCGTACCAGCCGTCGATCGCGACCTCGATCGCGTTGTGCGGCTTCATGGTGCGCATGATGTCTTTCACCTGCTGAAGCGAGGCCACGAAACGCGGCCATTCTTCCTGGGCGTCTTTCGGCACGCGTGAAGCGACGTCATCGGTGCCGAGGGCTTCGATAAAATCCTGCTGCATCAAACGCGCGTGATCGGCGGCGGCGGAGTGAAGCTTGGTCGCGTTCTTGTCGCCGACTTTCGGCAGCAGGATCGCGATTCGTTTCCAGGCGGCGGTGTCGCTCGGGTTGTAAACAAAGCGCAGCAGCGCCACGAGATCGCGGATGTGAGCTTGTTCGAAGAAGCGCACGCCACTCGTGATCTGATACGGGATCTGCAGTCGGGCGAGTTCGAGTTGAAGATCGAGCGCCTGGAAATGCGCGCGATACAGAATTGCGATGTCGCTCAGCGAGCAGCCCTCGTCGACGAGGCCACGAATGCGTTGAATGATGAACTGCGCCTGCTCGCGTCCGTCCATGGCCTGGACGAGGTACGGCTTTTCCGAATTCGCACGATGCGGCCGGAGTTCCTTTTCGAAGGCGCGGCCTTTCGGTTGGGCGAGCAACACGCCATTGGCCAGCGCCAGAATCTGAGGAGTGGAGCGATAGTTCGTCTCGATCCGGTGGATAACGGTGCCAGGATGACGATCGGGGAACGTGAGAATGTTCTCCACGTTGGCGCCGCGCCACGTGTAGATGCACTGCGCGTCGTCGCCGACGGCCATCACCTTGTGATGCGAGCCGATGAGATCGACGATCTGCGACTGCAGGACGTTCGTGTCCTGGTACTCGTCAACCAAGACATGGCGAAACCGTTGCGCGTAATAAGCCGCTGTTTCTGGCGATTTTTTCAGCAGATCGAGCCAGTGCTCGAGTAGATCGTCGTAATCGAAGACCCGCGCTTCGCTTTTCTTCTCGGCGTATTTGCGGGCGAAGAGCGGCACCCGTTCAATGATACCTTCGTGCTGCGGGAAGAAGCGGCGGATAGTTTCGTCGATCGACAACTGGGTGTTGCGTGCCATCGAAATGATCGAGTGCAGCGGGCCTGCCCGCGGATGGGTCTTGTCCTTGAAAAAAGTTTTGTCCGCGTGCTCGACGGCATCGCGGAGCACGCCTTCCGACTCCTCGGCGTCGAGTATGGTGAACGAACGCGGCAGGCCGATCGCCTCGCCGTGCATGCGTAGCGCGCGATGCCCGATGCTGTGGAAGGTGCCGCCCCAAAAGCGGGTGGGCTCGACACCGGTGAGTTCGTGGACCCGGCCGAGCATTTCCTTCGCCGCCTTGTTCGTGAACGTGAGTAGCAGGATCTCACCGGGCCGGACGCCTTTGGAAAGCAGGTACGCGACACGGTAGGTGAGGGTGCGCGTTTTGCCCGACCCGGCGCCGGCGAGCACGAGGAGCGGCCCGGGTTCCGCGGTGACGGCCGCGAACTGCTCGTCGTTGAGCGACGCGCGGAAATCGATCGGAGGAATACCGTGCGGTGCGGACGAGGGATCGAGGACGTATTCCATGAAGGGCGATAAAACGAAGGAAAGATGGCCGCAAGAAGGCGCAACCGGCGCAAAGGAAAAGTCAGATGCCCCACGAATGCGAGACGCTTGGTGAGGGTGATAGCGCCCGGTTCAGAAGCCGTCGACGCGATAGGGAGTAAACGCGCGGAGCTCCTAAGAACCTGATATTCTAAGAAACTGGCGGCTGGTTCGTGAGTCCTACATCAGTAACTTTCAATCTATGAACCTACGGTGCTTCTTTTTATCTCTTGGCGTTATCTTGGCTGGCAGTATCAGCTCGGCTCAGCCGGCGCTGACCATTTACAACCAGGACTTCGCGGTCGTGCGTGAACGCGTCCCGCTCGATCTGAAGGCCGGCGAGAATAGCGTCACTTTTACCGGTGCGACCGCGATGCTGGAGCCCGATTCCGTGGTGTTGCGTGATCCCACCGGTCGCGTGCAACTGCGGGTGCTCGAGCAGAGTTATCGGGCTGACGTGATGTCCCAAGGCCTGCTTCTGGCGCTGAACGAAGGAAAGGAGCTCGATTTTCTCGTCCGCGATCAGGATGCAAAGGAATACACCGTGCGCGGAAAAGTTGTCCGCAGCGGTTACAATCCGGGCGGCGGGCAGGTTTCGCCGATCATCGAGGTGGACGGAAAGTTGCGGTTCTCGCTCCCCGGCGAGCCTTTGTTTCCGGCGCTGGCGGGCGATGGGATTTTAAAGCCGACCTTGACGTGGAAACTTGCGGCGTCGCAGCCGGCGAAATTCGAGTCCGAGCTGGGGTACATTACCGGGGGGATGAGCTGGCATGCGGCTTACAATCTGATCGCGCCGGAAAAGGGCGACACGCTCGATGTGGTGGGCTGGGTGACGG
>CAYVDZ010000343.1:0-6058 GCA_964450575.1 uncultured Opitutus sp. | reverse complement strand
GGTTGACATCGCAATGAGAGGTCAGGCGTAGACCAAGCTCCCACGCTCGGGCAAACACTCCGGCAAACTTCCGCGGAAAATTCTGTTCCTCGGGATTATCCAGGCCGATCCCCAGGATGCGATCATGCCACGGCCTGCTCTCTTCCAGAATCGCCGCTGCTGACTCCGCCGAGCGGTCGCGATTGAAACACATGATATATTCCGCCCGAAGTCCGAACTCCTCGGCCGCCTGCTTTTTAGCGGAGAGCAAACCGGCAAAGACGGTCGCGAGCGGGATGCCCCGCTCGGTGTGCATTTGCGGATCAAAGAACATCTCCACATACACCACCTGTTGAGCCCGGACCCGCCGGAAATAAGTTAACGCCACATCGTGAAAATCCCGCTCGGTGCGCATTGCCGAAAGTAGTTCGGAGAACACTTCAATAAAGGTGTTCAAGTCCGTCGCATGCGTCAGCCGCTGCCGGACCGCTTCCGGCGAAGCGTAACGCGGAGTTAACCCGTTCCTCGCGATCAACTCCAAGTAGTGCTCGGGCTCCAGCGTACCCTCAATATGCACATGCAGCTCCGCTTTGGGCAGCGCCATGATGAGCGCACGCAGCGAAGCGTCCGAATCCGCGGCCACCGCACCACCCGGCGCGAGCACGAGCAGGACAAAAGTCAGAATCCGTTGCGTCCAATGCTTCATGGAAAGGTCAGTCCGAACTGCCGCGCCGCATAACCAAAGGTGACAGGCTTGACCCCCTCCAACCCGGCCCGCCAATCACCGCGTCCGAAACGCTCCTCGAAGGCGTCGAGCGCCGTTTCGTGCGACTGCAGCACGCGGGCTTTGGTCGCCGCATCGAGAAACGCGTGCTCAATACTGGCCCGTCCGATCTGCCGGATCTCGGACCACGAGAGCCGGTAGCGGGTGACCGCCACATAATATTCGTCCGTCATCGTCGAATGCCACCAGCCACGATCGTCCGTGTTCAGACAGACGGGTATGCCAAGGCGCAAGTATTCAGGAAACGGATGCACGGCGAGATCCGGAGTGTACTCGAGAAGATGATTGCTGATCAGGTTTATCTCCACGAGCCAGTTTCGGGTCCGCATCAACAAGAGCGTATCCGGATCCTTGATCAGCGTAACGGCATGTCCGATCCGCGTCGCACCCAGCGTGAGCGTGTCGCGCACATGCGTATTGGGACCATCCATTTCGCCCGCGTGAATCGAGATCCCCACGCCGGAATAGGTGCGACGCTGCTCGCGAAATGCCTCGATGAAGCGGCTGGGATAACCTTGTCCGCGTTCCTCGATTCCAGCCAGGTTGATGCCCACCCAGCGGGCGCGATGCCGGTCGACGAAGCGGTAGATCCGCGCGATCTGCGCCTCGGCATCCGCCGCGAAGCGGAGCGCCGTAATCAGAAAACGCACCTCCACGCCGGTCGCCCGCGCTTCCGGCCCCTGCAATGCTTCCTCGTAGATCGCCGCCGCCTCATCTTCGCCGATTGGCGTGCCTTCCGGCGTTTGCAAGGTGAACGGCGAGGCCTGCAACTCCATATAGCGCACCCCCTCCGCCCCATAAAGCTGCATCGTTTCGATGAGCAACTCCGTCATCAGCACAGGGTCCTGCGCCAGATGAGTAAGTCTTTGCCGCGGCGCCGCGAAGAACGTGTAACGTCCTTCACCCGGTTGATCGATTTGATAGAGGGAAATCCAAGCCGCCTTTTCGGCGGCCGTCATCTCCCCGAGCGGCTTCCAATCCGCCTGATCGGGCGGCGGAAGCGCGCGCCACGCCGACGCACGAATGGTTTCAAACGGATAGGCCGGTTCGGGGGCCGCCAGATTAAAGGGCGCACCGGCCCGGATCCGCGTGTAGTAATCGGCCCGGCCTTTCAGCGCGGGATCGGTCGCCGCCCGCAGCCATTGCTCCGGCAAATACGATCCCGGCAGGTGATTATGGAGATCGCCTCCCTTCGGCAAAGCATACAACAACGTATAGAGTTCCCGCGGCGTGGCCGCGGTCCGCATCTCGTTCCATCGGGATGAGAAATCGGCGCCCGCCACACCGACCGCGGATGCGACAAATATCACTATACGCGAAAGGAAAGTACGGCAGGGGGGCGTATGCTTTACCATACAATCGAATGGCGTTTACCGTTGGTTACATTGACGAAGCCCACCGGGTCGGCGTCGTTCGGCGCAACCAGAACCCAGTTCCATGGCGTACACGTGAGAAAGACGACCGTGAGGTATTTGGGAAATCCGGGAGGCAGCGGTCGCGTGGCCGTCGGGGAGGCCGGCATCCACTCGACCGCATCCGCCGCGATCAGGAGGTTTTCCATTTCCCGCGCCGCTTCCACCGCCGGACGCTGGGTAAAGATCCCTCCGATTTCATAACGGATGCGCGCCGTCACCTTGCCCTTGTGCACCAATACCCAGCCGCCCCCCATGGCGGCGAGTTCGTTCACCGCGAGCGCCATGGCTTCGTCGCTCGTGCCGAAGGCCCAGATATTGTGGATGTCGTGCATATAGGACGACGCCAGCGCACTGTCGGGCGAGAGCGGCCCGGCGTGGCGCCAGAACATTTTGGATACGCCCTTGCCGTGATACCGATCCACCACCGCGACCTTGGAAATGAAACGTCCCAGGTCGCGCTCCACCTTGCCGTTCACCACCGGCAACTCGGCCGTCAGAAATTCAGGTTTGAACCAAAAGGGTTCGAGCAGCGCGACGGTTGCCGTCTGCCGGTCCGGTGACGGCGCCGGAATCACAAAGTCCGCCGCTGTAATCGTGCGCCCAATCTTGATCGTGTCGTGTGCCCATTTTGGATACTCGATTTTTGGCACCGGCAGAAGAAACTTTCCGTTTTCCGCGGCAAGTTTCCCATCGGCAAAGACCCGGCCCACTTTCACCAGCTTGGGATCCTCCTTCAACAGCACGATGTCGGCCGCCCGTCCCGGTGCAATCGAGCCCACCAGATGCTCCACGTGCCAATGACGCGCCGGGTAGTAGCTCGCCATCGCGTAGGCCGCCTCGACCGGAGCCCCGGCCCCGATGGCCAGTCGAATATTAAAGTCCATCGTGCCGTTCTTGAGGGAATCGTAGGCGTCACGGTCGTCCGTGGTGATGGCGAGATTGGACCAGTCGTTGAGTTTCTCCTGCACCAGTCGCGGCACGAGCGCCGGAATCGTATTCGGCGTCATTTGAATCGTGATACCGCGCCGCAGCTTGTCCCAGCCTTCCTGCGCCAGCCGCACTGAATGATCGGAAGAAAGCCCTGCGGCGGAGAAGGCATTGATTACATTTACGTCCGTAAGCCCGGAGCCGTGGCCTTCGACCACGCCGCGGGCATCCCAGGTGGCCTGGATTACCTGCCACATGCGGGAGTAGCCGGGATTGTCGGGATTCGAGACCGCCGGCCAGTCCATCACTTCATCCAACCCCAACACCCGGAGATCCTTCGCCATGTTTTCCCGGATTTCATTATAGCCGTAATAACCGCCACCGAGCTCAAACGCCGTGGGTGGCGTGGCAGAACTTAGCGCGACAAAATGCTTGAACGGCGACCCCGCGTCACGCGCCTTCAGCCAGAACTCGACGTTATTTTTCCCGTCCACATTCCCGAACTCGTGCGTCCCGTCGACCGTCCACGTATTACCCTGCGCGATCACCATGGCCGCTTCGAACTCCGGGGTGATATGCGTGCTCTCGATGTGTTTGTGCGATTCACCAAAGCCCGGCACCGCCCATTCTCCCTCGGCGGAAATGATGCGATCACAGCGGCCCGGCCACAGGCCGACCGGACCCACCCAGGCGATCCGTGATTCCTTAATCACGATATCCTGGGCCGGCTCCCACTGCAGGGTGAACACGTTTAAAATCGTAGCGCCGCGAATAATCAGATCGGCCGGTTCGCGCCCGAGCGCCACCTGCACCAGTTGCTGCCGCAAGCGGGTTTCAGCATTGAAGACGAAAGGCTCAGCCGCATGGGAAAGCGACGCGACGAAGGCGGCGCACAAACCGCAAACCGCGAGGAGATGACGAGATAGGAGCTGCATGATAAAACAGAAAGTGCGGGGTTCAGGGCAGGACTCGTTGCGCCGTCCAGAAGAGCCCGATCGCGGCGATCACGCCGCAGACGGGAAGGACGATTCGCCGGCGGTACCAATCGCGGCCTCGCGCCCAGCCCACGGCGAGAAACGCCAGGGCAAGAACCCCGAGTTGTCCGAAATCCACCCCGAAATTAAACGCCAGAAGCGTGGTGAAAAATTGGTCGGCCGGAAGCGGCACCTCCGCGAGACTGCTCGCGAAACCCAATCCGTGCAGGAGCCCAAAGCCGAACACCACCCCAAGCCGTACCGGTGAAAGGCGTGGGCGAAAAATGTTTTCCAGCGCGACGCATGCGATCGAGAATGCAATCAGCGGTTCCACGATTCGCGGAGATAACGAAACCACTCCGTACGCGGAGAGCCCGAGCGTGATTGTATGCGCGACGGTAAAGGCCGTCGTCTGCGACACGAGCGGACGCCATCCGCCTCCGAGAAAATAGAGTCCGAGCACGAAGAGAATGTGATCCACACCCCACGGCAGAATATGAAGGAATCCCAGCCAAAGGTATTGGCCCGCCGCCTCGATTATTAGCGCCAATTGCAACGCCACTGGAGAAACGCCTGCCACCACGGCGGCGTTCACGGCCGCTTTCGGCGCCGGCGTTTTATCCGACGGAATCAGCGCTGGATCAATCTCGTCGGCACTGGCACTTCCCTGAGCCACGCTGGTGTTAACCGAAGGCGGCAGCACGAAATCGCGACTCGCGGTGCCCGGCAGTTCGATCCATCGGGTCACGGTCAGGTTCTCCGCCGGAATCAGCAGCGAAATCGCCAGCGGATACTCGATCGGAGCTTGGGCGGCCGTCGTTAGCTGCAACGTCGTGGCCATCGGCGCCAGCACTCCGCGGTATTCAAACTCAGTCATCGCAGCCACCGTCACATCTCCAATCTTTTCGGGCGGGACTTCAGGCAGCGTCCAACGTACTAGGCGCAAGGATAGGGCAGCCTCACCGGTCCGGAAGGTCAGCCACGTCGCGACCCTTTCCCCCAAGTCCCTGAGCGCATCCGCCTGCACCGCCACCGGCGCAGTGAGGAGCGCAGCATAGGCCTCGGTGCTCCCGGTCGCCATGCTCAAATCGAGGTCAACCTTGGCGACGACATTCGACTGCCCCGATAGAGTAACCGCCACCCGGGTCATGTTTAACAGATGCGCCGACGCCAATGCCGGAAGGCACATCCCCAATAGGAAGTGCAACGGGAGGCGACGCGATGAACAGGACACACCATCTGGGAGCAGATCCAATGCCAGTGTCCACAAGTAAGTGAATACTCTACAAGTCGCCGTCGCGCCGTGCTCTCCTCCAGCCGCAAGTTGAAGTGTCACTTATTAAATGACTTTGCCGCGGGTCGTCGGAGCGGGATTGCACCGGCGGCTCGGCCAGTCCACGGTTGGCGGATGCTTCGTCGCGCGGTCGCAATCTTTATTGTTCTCCCGGTCGTGTTCATTGCGGGTCACGCCCTCACCGCCAAACCGCGCGCCCGTGATCTGGGGATTCCATTCGATGGCACGCCGGGCCCGCTCAACGCGATCACCGATGTCGCTGGAATCGAAATCGGACATGTCACCCTCATCGCCGGCGACGGCCGGCTGGAGGTGGGTCGCGGACCCATTCGCACGGGCGTCACCGCCCTTCTTCCGCGCGGAAAAAATCCCGACTCTCCGCCCGTGTTTGCCGGACTGTTTTCCCTCAACGGCAACGGCGAGTTGACTGGCGCCGCCTGGATCGAGGAGTCCGGTTTCCTGGAAGGTCCCATCATTCTAACCAATACCCATAGCGTCGGCGTGGCTCGCGATGCAGTGATCGCCTGGAAGATTCGTCAGGCGCTGCCCGGACCGCCCGCGAACGCGTGGTCGCTGCCGGTCGTCGCCGAAACCTGGGACGGCTGGCTAAACGATATCAACGGTTTTCATGTGAAGCCCGAACATGTGTTCAACGCGCTGGACGGGGCTCGCGGAGGCCCCGTCG
>CAYVDZ010000342.1:5268-6062 GCA_964450575.1 uncultured Opitutus sp. | reverse complement strand
GTCCAGGAAACCTACGCGCGGCTTCTCAAGGCGCGCGAACAGGCGCCCATCAGCTCGCCCAAGGCGTTTTTATTTAGCACCGCCCGCAATGCGGCCCTCGATTTCTTTCGGCGCCGGAAAATTATTGCGATCGATGGACTAGCTGAAATCGACCTCCTGCCCGTCTTTGATGATAGGCCCGGTGTGGCCGAAACCGTCTGCCATGATCAGGAACTCCAACTGCTCGCCGAGGCTATCCAAGCCCTTCCGCCGCGCTGTCGTCACGTGTTGACCCTCCGCCGGATCTACGGCCTCTCCCATGCGGAGATCGCCGCGCAGCTCGGTATCTCCACCCACACCGTCAACGCGCAGATTGCCATCGGGGTCCTGCGACTGCGCAATTATCTCCGCGCGCGCGGAATGGATCGGAGCCACGCCCCGTGAGCGCATCCTTTAACCTTCCTCCCGACGACCCCGACTCCGACGAGGTCGAAGCCGCCGCCGCTGTTTGGCTCAGTCTGCGTGATCGCGGCATGAGTGAAAGTGAAATGACCGCGTTCATGCGCTGGCTGGAACAGGACCCGCACCACGCCGAGGTCTTCGCCGAGCTCGACACGGCCTGGAAGGAGGTCGGGCGCCTTGCCGTGATCCGACCGGAAGATAACATCCAACCTGATCGTGATCTGCTGGCTCCACGGCCTCGCCCCCATCGCCGTAGCGGTGGAGCGATCGCGACGCTGGCCGCCGCCGCCGCCCTAGCCGTGGGCCTCTTCATCGCGAACCGACCCGAAAGCGCCCGGCCCACCGCCGAAACC
>CAYVDZ010000342.1:0-5258 GCA_964450575.1 uncultured Opitutus sp. | reverse complement strand
GTCGTGCAGCTCAACACCGACAGTGCCCTCGACGTGAAATTCGCCGGCCACGAGCGACTCGTGCGCTTGATCCGCGGCGAGGCGCACTTTGATGTCGCCAAAGATGCGTCGCGGCCCTTTCGAGTCGCCGTGGGCGACGTCTCGATTCGCGCGATCGGCACCGCCTTTAATATCCGCCTTCGTGGCGCCGACGTAGAAGTGCTCGTGACCGAAGGCCGCATCGGGGTCGAAAGCACGCCCGTGAAAACCCGCGAACCAGCCGCGGTCCCCGCCGCGCTGCAGGTTTCCGCCGGCAAAATTGCCGTCGTGCGCCAATCCCAGCTCGCCGCCGCCGAAGTCATCGCCGTGGATGCGCCGCACGTGCAGCGCGCCCTCGCCTGGCAGGAACGGCGCATCGAATTCGACGCCCTGCCGCTCGCCGACGTGGTGGAAGAATTCAACCGCTACAATCGCTGCAAACTCGTCATCACCGAACCCGCGCTCGCCCGTAAGGTTTTCACGGGTACGTTCCGTGCCGACGGCTACCAGGCGTTCGTGCGCATCCTCGAGGACACGTTCGGCGTCCGCGCCGATCGTCGCACCGACGAGATTCGATTGCAGTCAAGGCGCTGAGGTGAGGCAGACATTCCTTTCTGCAGCCGGGTTCGAAAGATCAGAGGTGAAGGTGTTCCGACGGTCCGGGGTGAAACAGACATTCCTGTCTGTCCTTTCGGAGATGCGGAACAGACAGGAAAGTCTGTATCACTCGGAGAACGGAAAACCCAGGACTGCTTTGACCAAAAGCCTCGAAGATTTCTCTAGATATTTCCCGCTCCCCGAACGTCTAGAATCGGTGACTGGATTACCCCGTAAGTTTTCCGATCTCCCCATGCCCCATCCTACCTCTCCCCGTGCCAGCGGCTGCACGCGGCTGCGTCGCATCCTTCGCTTCAGCCTCCTCGCGTGCTCGCTGGCGTTCGTCGCTTCGGCCTCCGCCGCGAGCTCGTCGCCCGTCGCTTTCAATCTCCCAGCCGGTGATGCCCCCGGCGTTCTCCGCCAATTCGCCACCCAATCCGGCGAGCAACTGCTCTATGCGCCCGAGGACGTAGCCGGCGAGCGCACGGCCGCAGTCGAGGGTAACTACACGCCGCACGACGCCCTCAACCGACTCCTCCGCGGCTCCCAGCTCGCCGCCGCGCGCGATGAGAAAACCGGCGCACTCGCCGTCCGCCGCAAGCCACCCGCCGTCGCGGCACCCGCGGTTCGTCCCTCCGACACCGGCGGCGTGGGCACAATCGAAGGTCGCGTCTCCAGCGCGCGAACCAACGAATATCTCGGAAGCGCGCGGATCGTGGTGGAGCCTTCCGGCCAGGAAACCTTCACCGATGCCGGCGGCTATTTTCGCCTCGCCCGGGTCCCCGCCGGACCCGTTCAGCTCAAGGTTTTCTATACCGGTCTGCCGCTGAGTACCTCGACGCTTCAGCTCGATCCAGGTCAACGCACCCGGCTCAATGTCACGCTCGGAGCCGACGACACCTCCGCGAGCCCCGGCTCGGGCGAGGCCGTCCGCCTCGATCGCTTCGTCGTCGCCACGAGCAAGGAAATGGAGGGCGCTGCCATCGCGATCAACGAGCAGCGTTTCGCCGCCAACATGCGGACGGTCGTGGCGACCGACGAACTGGGCTTTGTCCCCGAGGGCAACGTCGCTGAGTTCATGAAATTTCTCCCGGGCATCACGATCGAAAGCTCCGGCGGCTTTGCGCGTGAAGTCTCCATCAACGGCGTCCCGAGTGCCTACGTACCGATCACGGTTGATGGTTTCAATCTCGCTTCGGCGCATCCTGGCGGCGGCACCGGCCGTAATGCCGCGCTGGATATGATCTCGATCAACAATCTCGCGCGCGTGGAGGTTTCGTTCTCGCCCACCCCGGACATGACGGGCGCAGCGCTCGCCGGAACCGTCAACATGGTGCCGCGCAGTTCATTCGAGCGGTCACGGCCCGAGTTGACCGTCAGCGCTTACGTGTTGATGCGCGACAACGCGCGCGATTTCCACAAGACTCCAGGTCCCCGCAAGGACCCCACCCGCAAGGTTCACCCCGGCTTCGACTTCACCTACATTCGGCCGGTCAATGAGCGCTTCGGCTTCACCCTCGCCGCCGGCACTTCGAAGAACTACCTTAATCAGGACTTTATTCAAAACACCTGGCGCGGTTCCGGTGTCGCCACCAACGGTACTACCTTTCCGCATACGACCCCCGACCGGCCTTATCTGACCGCCGTCCAGTTGGCCGACAATACGAAGGACAGCACCCGGCGTTCGTTCAGCTTCACGGTCGATTATCGGTTGTCACCGACAGACAAAATCGCGTTCTCGTTTCAATATACGTCCACCTCGTTCGCCAACATGGCGCGCTCGATCGTCTTCAACGTGAATCGCGTCGCCCCGGGCGACTTCACGCCGTTCTCGATCCGGGGTTCGACCGGTGCGGGCTCGCTGCAGAACGTCAATATCGGGCAGACGCGCGACAACCGCACCTACATGCCCACGCTGATCTGGCGCCACGATGGTCCGATCTGGAAAACTGAGGTCGGCCTCGGCCACTCCCATGCGCGCAGCGTCCTGCGCGGCTTCGATCGTGGCTTCTTCAACACCGTCAATGCGCAGCGCACCGGCGTGACGGTTTCATTCAGCGACATCTTCTATCTTCGCCCCAACGTCATCACCGTCACCGACGGCGTCACCGGCGCTCCGGTCGATCCGTATAATCTCGGCACCTACGCGATCACCACCACGGCGGGAAACACGATCAAGAACGCGGATCTCCAGCGCACGGCCTATGCTCACGCGCGGCGCGATCTCGACTGGCGCGTGCCGGTTGCAATCAAAACCGGTCTCGATGTCCGGCAGTCCACCCGCGACCTGCGCGGCCACAATCAACCGTTCACGTTCGTCGGCACCGACGGCCGGGCGAGCACAACCCCCACCGCCGGCGGTGATGATGGGGCCGCACCGTTTTTCGACGCGGTTTTCTCCCAGCGTTACGCTCCGTACGGGTTTCCGCAGATTCAATGGATGAGCAACGAACAAGTCTGGGAGCGTTATCAGGCCAACCCCACCCACTTCGTTGCCAATGAAAACAACGCCTACCGCTCGCTGATCAGCGGCTCGAAGCATATTGAGGAAATCGTGTCATCGACCTATCTGCGGGCAGATACGAGCTTCTTTGAACGCCGACTCAAACTCGTCGGTGGCCTGCGCGCCGAGCAGACCAACATCAAGGGGGAAGGTCCGCTGACGGATCCCACGAAAAACTTCCAACGGAATGCCAGCGGCAACATCATCGTCGGCGCCAATGGCCGGCCGGTGGCGATCACCGCCGACGCCCTCGGAATTTCCCGACTCACGTTTCTCGATCGCGGCGCGCAGGTCGATAAGGAGTACCTCCGCCTTTTTCCCAGCTTGAACGCGAGCTTCAACGTGCGGGAAAACCTGATCGCACGCGCCTCGCATTACTACTCGGTCGGCCGGCCCAACCTCAATCAATACGCCAGCGGTATTACGCTTCCGGATACAGAAAGCCCGCCCGGGACCGCGAACCGGATTACAGTGAGCAACGCGGGGATCAAGGCATGGAGCGCCCGGACCACCAATTTTCGCCTCGAATATTATTTTCAGGGCGTCGGTCAGGTCTCCGCCGGCGTGTTCCGCCGCGACTTCGAAAATTTCTTCGGCAACACCGTTTTCAGCGCCACCCCGGAGTTTCTCGCGCTGTACGGCCTGGATGATGCCACGTACGGAAACTTTGACGTCGTGACCCAGGAGAATCTCACCAACACTGTCCGCATGGAAGGCCTGGATGTGAGTTACAAGCAGGCCCTTACCTTCCTGCCCACGTGGGCACGGGGCATCCAGGTCTTCGCCAACGGTAGTGCCCAGCAGACCAAAGGGGATATCCGGGGAGATTTTGCAGGCTACATTCCGCGGAGCGCGAGCTGGGGCGTGAGCCTGACCCGTCCGAGTTATAATCTAAGGGTCAACTGGAACTATCGCGGTCGCCAGCGACGTAATGCCGTTGCCGAGGGCCCAGGGATCGAACCCGGCACGTACAACTGGGGCCTGAAACGGCTGTCGGTCGATCTCCTCGGTGAATACTATTTCGCCAGGCGGTTCGCGGTGTTTGTCAATCTCCGCAACGTGGGCGACGCGACCGAGGACTTCGAACTCTCCGGCCCGAGCACCCCGCCGCACGCGCAGTTCCGCAGCCGTCTCGACTTCGGCTCGCTTTGGACGTTTGGTGTCAAAGGCACGTTCTAATATTCCGCTCCCCGAGCCGCCAGGCCACCCCACGCACCGCCACCCTGCCTGGCGGTCAGACCCGTCCCATCGTCCGCTTGCACCCCATGTTCCGTCTCTCCCGTTTCTGTATCCAACTTGGCTTTACGCTCGGGCTTGCGGCCTGCATCGCCCCTCGCGCCCACGCAGCGGCAAACTCCGCCAAACCTAATATCGTCTACATCCTCGCCGACGACATGGGCTACGGGGACGTGCAGGCCCTCAATCCCGCGCGCGGAAAGATCAAAACACCCCATCTCGACCGGCTCGCCTCCCAGGGAATCACGTTCACGGATGCCCACAGCGGTTCATCGGTCTGCACCCCCACGCGTTACGGCCTGCTGACAGGCCGCTACGCCTGGCGCACCCGACTGCAGAAGAGCGTGCTCGACGGCTCTGACGATCCGCCGCTGATCGCGGACGATCGTCTCACCGTGCCGGCCTTTCTCAAGCGGCATGGATACACGACCGCGGCGATCGGCAAGTGGCATCTGGGCTTCCAATCAAAACTTCCTCCCGGCGCTCAACCCGTCGACAGCAAGAAAGGGCGAACCTTTGAAGCGGGTCTGCCCGTCGGCTCCGAAATCATCGGCGGACCCACCACCCGCGGCTTCGATTATTTCTGGGGCTGCTCGAACGCGCGGACCATGTCGGGCCTGATCGAAAACAATCGGGTGATTGAAGCACTGGCGCCTATCAAAATGCTGCCGCGACTGGGCCGACAGGCGGTGAAGTACATTGCGGACCACGCCGCGGCGGCCAAATCCGGCCAGCCGTTTTTCCTCTACGTTCCCCTCACCTCGCCGCACACACCAATCCTGCCGACGCCGGACTGGCAGGGCAAAAGTGGCCTCGGAGCCTACGGCGATTTCACGATGCAAACCGACGCCGTGGTCGGCGACGTTCTTGCCGCGCTGGATCAGCACGGTCTCACCGCGAATAC
>CAYVDZ010000341.1:4177-6064 GCA_964450575.1 uncultured Opitutus sp. | reverse complement strand
GCATGATACAGTGAATCAGCGTATCCAGTTTCAGCAATGTCATCAGCGCCGCCCGGTCGGTGGTCGGCACCAGTTGCACCGCTTCAGCCGGTAGGCCCGCCGACACGAGCGCCTGGGAAATGAGTGCGGCCAACGCGGTGTTGGTGTGGAAGGACTCCTTGCCGCCCCGCAGAATCGAGGCGTTGCCGCTCTTCAAACAGAGAATGGCGCAGTCGATCGTGACGTTGGGCCGCGATTCAAAAATGATGCCGATGACGCCAATCGGTACCCGAATTTTGCGAATGCGTAATCCGTTTGGGCGAGTGGTTTCATCCAGAACGGCCCCCACGGGGTCGGGGAGCGCGACCACTTCGCGGACTGATTGGGCGAGTTGGTGCAACCGGCCTTCGTTCAACTCCAGCCGATCGCGGGCGGCCGGAGTTAGGGCGAGCGCCTCGGGCGAGAGGAGATCACGCTGATTGGCCTCGAGGAGTTCGAACCGTGAAGCCTCGATCAGGTCCGCCAGTTTCTCCAACGCCGCATTCTTCTTCTCGGTCGGGGCAGTCGCGAGTACGAGCGATGCAGCGCGAGCGCGTTGGGCAAGGGACGTGACGAGCGTAACGAGATTGGCGGACATGAGAGAGAAGGGATGCCATAACTCGCCCGCGTTGACACGGCATTTTTTTTGCCGGGTTCGAGCAGGGCGTTGAGTGGAGGCGCCCGTGCTTAGCGCAAGGCCGTGAGCGGTATGGCATCCATACCGGCAAACCCTCCCTTCGACTTAATTTGCGGGGCTCGCGCCGACCGGATCGGATGCGGCGGGTAGCACTCGTGACCGGAGCACCTCGAAGTCTGTATCCGGAATGATGGGACCCATGTGCATGACGGTTTCCGCGCCCAGACGGGAGGCGAGTTTGCCTGACTCCGGGAGTGACCAGCCGCGCAAGTGACCAAAAAGGAAACCGGCGGCCCACGCGTCGCCGGCGCCGTTGGTGTCGATGACATCGGCAACTGCGATCGGGTCAATCCGGTGTACGGTGGTGTCGTGTGCGATCCACGCGCCGTCTTTGCCGACCTTGACCGCGGCGAGGACGCCGTGATCGGCGAGCCGGCGCGCCAGCGTTTTATAGCTGCTCGTGTGGTCTTCGTAGAGGGCGCGGATCTCATCCTCGTTGGCGAAGACGACGTCGATGCCGTGGCGAAACTGGTTGAACAGCCAGTCACGGGAGGCGTTCACCACTTCAAAGGAAGAGAGGTCGAGACTGGTGGTGCAACCGGCGGCACGCGCCGAGCTGAGGACGGCGTCCGCCAGGCTGCGGTTGAACACGAGGTAGCCCTCGATGTGGGCGTGTTTGCAGCCCGCGAAATCCGCTGCGGTGATCTCAGTGGGTGACAAGGTCATCGCGGCGCCGAGACAGGTGCGCATCGTGCGCTGGGCGTCCGGAGTGACGAGCGCGAGACAGCGCGCGTTGGCATGGGGCGCCTCCTTAAAGCGGCTCGCGTCAACCCCGGCCCGGCCGAACGCGTGACGGTAGGCGGTCGCGAGTTTGTCGTTGCCGAGTTTGCCGAGGAAGGTCGTGCGCAAACCGAGCCGGCTGGCATTGTAAGTGGCATTGGCCGCCGAGCCCCCCGTTGAATATGCCGGGTCGCCTTCGAGGCAGCCCAGGATGCGCTGCATCTCGTCGTGATCGACCAACACCATGCCGCCTTTGTCGCCCGAGACGTTCTGCTGCAGGAATGCGTCTGGCACGCGTGCGAGCAAATCCATGATGGGCGAACCGACGCCGATCAGCTCGAAGGAAGGATCTTGATTCATGCGGGGGAACAGAAGGTAGGCGAAAAGGAGAAAACGACGGCGGCGGGCAAGGGAGGAGGGGCGGGCGGAAAACGTTTACGTCCGCGCCGCGG
>CAYVDZ010000341.1:2749-4167 GCA_964450575.1 uncultured Opitutus sp. | reverse complement strand
GGATTAATTAACCGGAAATGGTGAGGTTGGTCGACAGTAACGGTTCATCATTGATCTCGATCAGGAGCGAGTAGTCGCCCGCTTCGGGGAAGGAGAGATTGCGAATCTCGTTGATGAGATTGATGCGATGCAGGGGGCTTTGAGATTCGAACGGTCGCTCCAGCAGCGGCTGCGGAGCCGAAGGATCGAGGCTCATCGAGATTTTCAACGTATGCTTGCCCGTGGCGCAATCGGTGATGGTCATGAACCAGATCATGAAGGGGTGCGTGACGGGAAATTGCCTCGCTTGGATGTTCGAGAAGATCCCGAGAATGGTATGCTTGCCGGATCCGGGATCAATGTGAACACCGTCACAGGTTAGCCAGGCCAGGAGTTGTGGTTTGGAATGCACGAGCCTAGCAGGGCGCTCCAACCTGCGCGGGGCAAATGATTTTTCTTGGACAAGGGGAGCCGTGCGGACTTGGTGGTGTTGTGCCCCTCTCAGAGATCGCCCATAGCATCATGATCGATTTGAGCGAGTACCCTCGCTGGCTGGTGGTCCTGGGCGGGACCGTGGTGGCCGTCGTGGTGATCTGGATCATGATGAAGCTGCTGAAACTCGCGCTCTGGCTGCTGTTAATCGGCGTACTGATCGGCGGTTTGGTCTGGGCGGGCTGGGAACTAATGCAATGAATCAACGCAGACGATCTCGGGATTCGCCGAGCTTTTCCTTGCGCGCCCTCGCTCCGGACCTTCACGCTGTTAACCCGTGAAATACATTTTCGTCACGGGCGGCGTGGTTTCCTCGTTGGGCAAGGGCCTGACGGCAGCAGCATTGGGCGCGCTGTTGGAGCTGCGTGGACTCACCGTTCGCATCCAGAAATTCGATCCTTATCTCAACGTGGATCCGGGCACCATGAGCCCATTTCAGCACGGTGAGGTGTACGTGCTCGAGGACGGAGCCGAGACCGACCTCGATCTGGGCCACTACGAGCGTTTCACCAGTGGGAAACTGTCCCGCTTGAACAGCCTCTCCTCGGGACAAGTCTACGAGGCGGTCATTCAGAAGGAGCGACGCGGCGATTACCTCGGCAAGACCGTGCAGGTCATTCCGCACGTTACGAACGAGATCAAAGAGCGTATCTATGCCGGTGGCAAGGATGCGGACATCCTGATCACCGAGATCGGCGGTACGACCGGTGACATCGAGGGCCTGCCGTTTCTCGAGGCCATGCGGCAGTTCGCGCTCGAAGTCGGGCCGCGGGATGTCGCGTTTATTCATGTGACGCTGGTGCCTTTTTTGAAGGCCGCCGGGGAACTCAAGACCAAGCCGACCCAACAATCCGTCGCCAAGCTGCGCGAGATCGGCATCCAGCCGCACGTGTTAGTGTGCCGGACGGACCACGCACTCGATCACGATCTGCGCGACAAGATCTCCT
>CAYVDZ010000341.1:0-2739 GCA_964450575.1 uncultured Opitutus sp. | reverse complement strand
TTGTTTTGCAACGTGCCGGTCAAGGCCGTCATCGAGTGTCGAGATGTCGATCACTCCATCTATGAGCTGCCGCTCGCCTTGCAGAAGGAAGGGATGGATCAACTCGTTCTTGATCTGCTCGGTCTGACCAACCCGCCCTCGGTGAATAACGTGTGGGAAGAAATCGTCCGGCGGATTCTGAATCCCAAGTACGAGGTTACGATTGGCGTCGTAGGAAAATATATCGAGCTGCAGGATGCCTATAAATCCGTTTACGAGTCGATCACGCACGCGGGCATTGCCAACAACTGCAAGGTGAACATCCGCCGGATCGACGCCGAAGATCTGGAGAAAAAAGGTGGGCTCGTGCTCCTCAAGGGGCTCGACGGTATACTCGTTCCCGGCGGTTTCGGAGACCGGGGTACCGAGGGCAAAATCGCCGCGGCGAAGTTTGCCCGCGAAGCCAAGATTCCTTACTACGGAATCTGCCTTGGACTGCAGATCGCGGTGATCGAATTCGCGCGCAACGTCCTCAACCTCGAGGGCGCGAACAGCACCGAATTCGATCCGCGGCCTGCGCACCCGGTCATCAATATGATGGAGGAGCAGAAGAACGTGATCGACAAAGGAGCCACGATGCGGCTCGGCAGCTACGAGTGCGCGTTGAAGCCCGGAACCCTCGCTCACAAGGCGTACGGCGTCGACAGCGTGCGCGAACGCCATCGGCATCGCTATGAAGTCAACAACGCCTACGTGGCCCAGCTGCAGCGCGGCGGGATGATCATCAGCGGCGTGAATCCGCGCCGAAATCTCGTCGAAATCATCGAACTCAAGGGGCATCCTTGGTTCCTCGGGACCCAGGCGCACCCCGAGTTTCAATCGAAACCCAACAAGGCACACCCCCTGTTTGCGGCGTTTATCGGCGCGTCCTTGAAAGCGAAGCGCAAGGCCGCGACCCCGCCCCGCGCAAAAACCAAAGCCAAGGCGGCGCCCGCTAGAGCCTCCGCAAAAACCTCCGCCAAAACCAAGCGCTAGCCCGGACCGCCGGTCGAGTCATCGAATTCGACCGCCCCCTGCGTCGTCAGGCCTTCCGGCGAGTTAAAGAACCTCCTTTCCTGCATTCCCAGTCCCGCCACCGGGTTTAGGAGTCGGACCGGTTCGGGTCTCGTTTCCGCTTTCCCAGTTTCCCAATTTCATCTTTCCCAATTTTCATCTTTTCCGCTTTTCCGCCCCCGTGCTCTTCGATCCTACAAAACTGCTCGTCATCACGGGTCCGTGTTCCCTCGAGAACGAACGCGTGTGCCGCACGGTGGCGGAGACACTCGTCGCGTTGCGCAGCGCGCGTCCTGAGTTGAACCTGGTTTTTAAAGGCTCATTCGACAAAGCGAACCGCACCTCCCTCGCCGGTCCGCGCGGCACGGGACTCGAGGAAGGCCTTGCGCTCCTGGCCATGGTCAAGCGCGAGTATGGGTTTCCCGTGCTGACGGATATTCATGAGACGGGCCAGGTCGCCGCGGTGAGTGCGGTCTGCGACGTCCTGCAGATCCCGGCATTTCTGTGTCGGCAGACGGATCTGTTGCTCGCGGCGGCAGCCACCGGACGGGTGGTGAACGTGAAGAAAGGACAATTTCTCTCGCCTCAGGAGATGGTCCATGTGACCGGCAAACTGCGCGAAGGCCAGGCGGGTGAGATCTGGCAAACGGAGCGGGGCACGACCTTCGGCTATCAGAATCTCGTCGTGGACATGCGGTCGTTTCCGATCATGCGGGAGAATGGGTTGCCGACGGTTTTTGATGCCACCCACGCCGTCCAGTTGCCCGGAGCCGGGGGAGGGAAGAGCAGCGGGCAACGCGAGTTTGTACCGCCGCTCGCCCGGGCAGCGTTGGCCGCCGGCGCCGATGGCTTATTCATCGAGACGCATCCGAACCCGGAAGAGGCCATCAGCGACGGCCCCAATATGATCGCGCTCGCCGACCTGCCCGCCCTGTTGGATACGTGCCTGCGGGTGTGGCACGCGGTGCGCCCGTAACGTTCCCTCACGAGTCATTTTTTCCGTAACGCTCCCCAAAGCGTTCCTCGTTTCCGCAACGAAACAAATGTAAGGTCACGGACACATCCGGCAGCCCCGCCGACCAATTTGATGTCGCACATGCGACACCAAACGGGTCGGCGCTATTTCGCATCCGGCGTCCTCGTAGGTCGGGCCGACGGGGCCGATGTCATCGAAATACAGCCCAATCGGGTGGCGCATCCACGACCTGTTTCAGGTCCCGGAATCGGTTTCCGGAAAGTGATCGCGGCCTCGGACCGAGAGCACCGGCCGCTCGCATTTCCCTCGGCGATCAATGGCCCCGACCAGTTTCATGTCGCATATGCGACATGAAACTGGTCGCGCGTTTTTTCTTACTGAAGCGTCTTGAACGGGGAGCTCGGCGCCTTCTTGACCAAGGCTGCGGCACCCGCACACTCACGCCTTAACTCGAACCCTGATGGATACTTTTCTGATCGACGTGCCAATGCCTTCCATGGGCGCAACTGTGAATGAACTCACCGTGATCACCCTCAAGGTGCAGCCGGGTGAGAGCGTCACGAAAGGCCAGCGCCTCGCCGACTTGGAGAGTGATAAATCGATTTTCGAATTTGAATCACCCTGTGCCGGCACCGTGCGCGCCATCCTCGTCAACCCGGGTGATGTGAGGCCGGCGGGGACGCCTTTCCTGCAGATTGAAACCACCGACGATTCGTTGCGCCACCTCGAGT
>CAYVDZ010000340.1:3980-6074 GCA_964450575.1 uncultured Opitutus sp. | reverse complement strand
GGATATTGCCGCCTATCCGCGCGAAGGCCGCCGCTTGCGCCTCGGTTTTGTGAGCCGCCATTTTGGGTCGCAGACGGAAACTTACACGACCCTGCCGACCTTCGAGCAACTCGATCCCGACCGCTTCGAGGTGATGCTGTTTGCGCACCACGAGACCAACTCTCCGCTCGAGGAATTTGCGCGTTCCCGCGTCTCCACGTTCCAAAAGTTGACCGGCGATCTTGCCAGTCAGGTGGAGATGCTCCGCGCCGCCGTGCTCGATGTCGTGGTGTTCGGCACCAACGTGACCGCCGTGCTCAACGAGGTCACGCAACTCGCGCTGCATCGGGTCGCCCCGCTGCAAATCGTCAATAACTCTTCCTGCGCTACCTCGGGCATGCCGGAGATTGACCTCTACGTCTCGGGCGATCTCACCGAATCCGCGGCGGCCCCGACGCATTTCACCGAACGGCTGGCCCTGCTGCCCGGCCCGGCGCACGCGTTCAATTACGAATCTGATCGGCAGGAGCCGACCTCGCCGTGCAGCCGCGCGTCGCTCCAGATTCCCGAGGACGCGTTGCTGTTCGTGACCGCGGCGAATTATTTCAAGATCGTGCCCGAGCTGCAGATCACATGGGCGAAATTGTTGGCCGCAGTGCCGGGTTCGCGACTGCTGGTCCATCCGTTCAATCCCAACTGGGTTTCGAGCTACCCGATCAAGCGATTCTGCGCGGAGTTTGATCGCGTGCTCACCGAACACGGCGTCGCGACCGACCGCCTGATCGTTTCCACGACCCGTTTCCCCTCGCGGACCGACGTGAAGGAATTGCTCCGCGTCGGCGACATCTATCTCGATTCCTTTCCCTTCGGCGGCGTCAACTCGCTCGTCGACCCGCTCGAGGTCGGCATCCCCGTCATCGCGTGGGAAGGCGAGACGTTCCGCTCGCGTATGGGCGCGGCGTTGCTCCGCACTCTTGGTCTGCCCGAACTGATCGTGCAGGACGTGAATGCCTACCTCCTGCTCGCGGTCCAACTCGCCACCGATCCGACTTGGCGCAGCGAACTCCGGACCAAAATCCAGGATCGCATGGAGCGTACCCCGGTGTTTCTCGATTCCCTGGCGGCGAGCGAAACTTTCGGCGCTCTCGCCGAAGCGGCTTACGACGAGCTGGCCAAAGTCGGCCGCGAGACTTTCCGCGCCGACCGCATCCCGTTCCGGGTTCCGCCCGTGGCGGATGCCGCCGCCGCGATCACCCGAGGCGCGGAGCTGCTCGAAGCCGGACGCTACGAAGAAGCCGCCACCTGCGCGCGCCAACTCTTGGCCGTGCAACCGGCCGCGCCGCAAGTCCGATACCTGATGGGACGAATTTTGCTGGCTCAAGATCGCGCCGGTCGCGCCGCCGACTATTTGCTCGCGGCCACGCTGCATGTCGGCACCGACGCTCCGCTTTGGCACGACCTCGCGGTCGCTTTCAATCGCAGCGGCAAACCGAACGAGGCGCTGCAAGCACTCGAGGTCAGCCTGCGCATCGATGCGACGCGGGTGGACGGCTGGCTGATGCTCGGCGAACTCGCGCTCGAACGCGGCAATCAGGATTTTCTCCGCGAAGTACTGGGCATTTTGCAAGGGCTCGCTCCTACCGACCAGCGCGTCGTTCGTCTCGCCAGTCAGCACACCACGGCCGACACTCCAGTGCTGGCTTATCTGTAATTCACCGCTCGCCCGCTCCGCGCCATGCACTCAACGACGTTAGAGCGGCCAATCACCACGTCGCACCCTCGTATGATCTCTCCGCGCCGCGTGAAGTTCGCGGTCATCGGCGGCGGCTTGGTCGGCATGGGCACGGCGTTCGAACTCAAACGCCGTGCGCCGCACGCCGAGGTGCAGATCCTCGAGAAGGAGGCTGGCGTCGGCCGGCATCAGAGCACGCACAACAGCGGCGTGCTCCACGCAGGTCTCTACTACCAGCCCGGCTCCCTGAAGGCACACCTCGCCGTGACGGGCATTCGCCGGATGGTGGAATTCTGCCAACAGCACGACGTGGCTCATGAAGTTTGCGGCAAGCTCGTCGTTGCGACCAACGTGGACGAAGTTGCGCGGCTGCGCGTCCTGCT
>CAYVDZ010000340.1:0-3970 GCA_964450575.1 uncultured Opitutus sp. | reverse complement strand
GTGGCACGCAAAATGGTTTGCGCGGGTTGCGCTGGCTCGATGGCGATGCGCTGCGCGAGATCGAGCCGCACGCCGCCGGTCTCGCCGCCGTGCATGTGCCGGAGGAGGGGATCGTCGATTATCGCGCGGTGTGTGCGGCGCTGCTCCGGGAGTTGAACGCGCTGGGCGTGACGGTCACGACTGACGCCGACGTGCGACACTCCTATCGCGACAACGCGGCCTGGACCCTTGAAACCACCGCCGGAGATTTTGACGCGGACTTCATCATCAATTGCGCGGGGCTGCACAGCGACCGCGTGGCCGAGTCGGCGGGCGAGACGCGCGAGGCGCGCATCGTGCCGTTCCGCGGCGAATACTACCAGCTGCGCGCAAGCGCGCAGCACCTCGTGCGTAATCTGATTTATCCCGTGCCCGATCCGGCGTTCCCGTTTCTCGGCGTGCATTTCACGCGCATGATCGAGGGCGGCGTGGAGGCGGGCCCGAACGCCGTGCTCGCGCTCGCGCGTGAGGGTTACACGAAATGGACGCTGCGTCCTACCGAGCTGTTCGACGCGATCACTTACCGCGGGCTCTGGAATTTCATGCGGTGCCACCGCGCGATGGCGTGGGAGGAGGTCGTGCGCTCTTTCAGCAAGGCGCGCTTCTGCGCGTCGCTCCAACGGCTCGTGCCGGCGGTGCAGCCCGACGATCTCGAGCCCGGCGGCGCCGGCGTGCGCGCACAGGCGATGCTCCCCGACGGCACGCTCGTCCAGGATTTTCATTTCGTGGAGCGCGCTGGCGCGCTTCACGTGCTCAACGCCCCGAGCCCCGGCGCCACCGCTTGCCTCGCCATCGGGGAGCACGTCGCGACGAAAGCGCTCGGGCGGGTCGGAAAGTAAACCCCGTCTGCACCAACGTCCCTTTGCATTTGGGCGGTGCCTAATTTTGATCGTGGTCAGGGCGTTCTGCCGGCCAGCAAAACTGGGCGCGCTGCAAAGACATTAGCGGACGGCCCGCGGTCCGTCCAGAGCAGTACCCCGCGCCTGCGGGCCCGCGCTCAGGATTGGCCCGGCGGCGAGGGTGGCCCGGCCGAATTTCTGCACCAGTTGCGCCGCTTGCCCGCGCCGCCAATTGCTCCAGTCGGTCTCCAAGTCGCCCGAGTGGCGGGTGAGGTCGCGCAGCTTGGCGGCGAACAGCGCCAGACGCCGCATCTCGTCCTCCAGCGTGGCGCTCGAGCTGAAACTCTTCCGCGCGGCCGAGTCCCGCGCATGAGCGAAAATTTTAGGCATGAAGACTGCGCCCGAACGTGCGGGCAGGGCATGGTTGATGAAGTAGTCCGTTTGCGGGCCGAGCTGGGTGTCGTAGCCGCCCACGGCATCGATGCCCGACTTGCGCCAGAGCGAGCTGATGCCGGGCACGAAGAAGCGTCCGCTTAAAAATCCCTTCAGGAAGGGAAACGGCGCGATGAATCCCGCCGGCTCGCCCCAACCCATGACGACGCGCGACAGGCCGGTTTCAATCACGATCACGTCGGCCGCCCCGTAGAAGCCGGCGGCCTGCGGATGTTGCGCGAGGGCCTCCACTCCGAAGCGGAAAAAGTCCGGGTCGACGAGGTAGTCGTCGCTGGAGAACTGGTAAATGATTTCGCCCCGGACGCGCTGCCACGTGTCGGCGTGCGCGACGAGCGCGCCCTGATTGCTCGCGAAATAGACGGGCTTGATCCGGCGATCCTGCCGGGCATAGCGCTCGGCGATCGCCCGGCTGTCGTCGGTCGAGCCGTCCTCGGTGAGGAGAATTTCCAAGTTCTCGTAGGTCTGCGTCAGGATCGACTCAAGCGCCTGCGCGAGGAAGCGCCCGTAGTTGTAGTTCGGCAAAGTAACTGAAATGAGAGGACGGGGAGGAAGCATGGCATTAGGAGAGCGTTGGGGCGAGAGTAGGCTGGCCGAGGGAAGCGCTCGGAAACTCACCCGTGCGAAACAGAAAATCGTCAACCTGTGCCCAGAACCCCGGGCCCGGCTCCAGATCGCCCGCCTTTGCGACTTCGCCTAACTGCGCGGGCGAACGAACGCCCACAATGGCGACGGCCGCAGTCCTCAGCACGTAGGCGAGCGCCAGTTGGCTCAGAGTAAGGCCGGCAGCGCGACCGAGCGTTTCCAGACCCGCGACAGCGCGCAGCACCGCCGGCTGCAAGTCGGATTGCACGCGCGCGCTCATCGCCGCCCGTGTGTTAGCGGGCACCGCCTCGCCGGAGCGATATTTGCCCGAGAGCACGCCGCGACCGAGCACGCCATACGCGAGCAGGCGCGGTCTTGTCGGCTCGGACTGCGGCACCAGGTCGTGCTCAATCTGGCGCTTCAAAATATTGTAGTGAACCTGGTGCGTGGCCGGCATGGGCAGGCCGAAGGTTCGACTCGCACTCGTGTAGGCGCGCACTTGCGGTGCGGTGCAGTTGGAGATTCCAAAGTGCCGGACTTTCCCCTGGGCGCGCAAGACTTCGGCGGCCGCCAGCGTTTCCTCAACTGGCGTGTCCGGATCGAAATGGTGCAGTTGATAGATGTCCATGTAGTCGGTCTGCAGCCGGCGCAAGCTGTGTTCGATGCGGGAGTGGATGACCGCCTTCGCTCCGCTACCGCGTCCAGTGGCATCGGAGTCCACGCCGACTTTGGTGGCGACAATCCAGCGGTTGCGCCGGCCGCGCAGCGCCTGTCCGATAAATTCTTCGGAGCGTCCTTCGCTGTAAACATCGGCGGTGTCGGCAAAGTTCACGCCGAGCGCCTCAGCGGCGGCTATGATTTCCCGCGTCTGCGCGGCGTCGCACGCGTAGCCAAAAATATTTCCGCCAAGCGCTATCGTAGAGACACGCGTGTCGGACCCACCGATTGTGCGGTATTTCATGGGGACACGGCAGCTGAGGGTTGGCGGAGCAACAGCCCGAAGGGTTCCTGCACGGTTGCTGCGCCGTCGATCACGAGACAGGTGCCGGAGACATAACGCGCACGGTCGGAGCAAAGGTAGAGTACGGCTTCGGCGACGTCGCGCTCCGTGCCGACTGGGCCGAGTGGCTGGTAGCGGGCGGTAAGTGCGCGGTAAGCTTCGTTGCCGAAGGCGTCGAAGCGCGCCCGATGCTCGTCTTGCACGATCAAGCCCGGCAACACGCAGTTCACGCGGGCGTGATGCGGGCCACCGGCGACGGCGAGGTATTTGGTGAGTTGCAGCAAGCCGGCTTTCGTTGCGTGGTAGGCGGGCGATTCGTTCGTGGCGAGCAAAGCGGCGACGGACGCTACGTTCACAATGCGACAACCGCCGCGGCCGGCCATGAACGCGATCACGGCCTGCGAGGCGAAAAATGCGGACTTCAGGCCGACGTCGAGCGCGAGATCCCAATCTTGTTCCGACTGCTCGAGCAAACCAACCCGGCGACCGGCGCGCGCGTTGTTGACGAGCACGTGTACGGTGCCGGCGATGGTCGCGGCGGCTTGCACCATGGCGGCGGCGGCACCAGGTGCCGATAAATCGGCGAGGATGAAGTCGGCGGCGAGTCCGGTCGCACGCAACTGCGCGACGGCGGCGGTGCCGCCCTCGGCGTTCACATCGGCGATCAACACGCGCGCGCCTTCCTCGGCGAGCCGGCGGGCGATGCCGAGGCCGATGCCCCGAGCGGCCCCGGTGATGAGGGCGACTTGACCGAGATATTCCTGCGTGGCGCTCATCGGGAGATCAGGGCGAACGCTTCGCCCAGGGTTTCGCTCGTGGCCATCCGCCGCCACAAGTGCTGGCGCGCGTCGGCGAATGGAAATCGGTCGGCGTCGCCGAGTTCGCGCGCCATCTCCGCGGGATGATGCGCCGGGTGTTTGAAAATCACGTGCGGCACGCGGCTGAGATTCGCCGCCGTGCAGAGTCCCGAAGCCATGCCGAGGAAACCGTCGGCGCACCCGACCAGGGCGAGTTGGGTAGGGAGATCCAGCTCGAGGTCGGTGGCCCGCATGACGCC
>CAYVDZ010000339.1:5336-6094 GCA_964450575.1 uncultured Opitutus sp. | reverse complement strand
TGTGCCACGACTGCGGGGGTGCGTGATCCGGCGGGTGTGCCCGTGACGGAGATGCGTCCCGATGAGCGCGGATTCGTCGCTGGCACCGGGATCGAATCGCAGGATCTTGTCAGTGTGACCGACAAGATGGCGCGGAGCATTCTCAGCATCCCGCAGATCGCGCGGGCGCAGGTGCCACCGAGCATCGTGTTGGATCCGGTGGTGAACAACACGCGGTTCCCCATTAACAAGGACATTTTTCTCACGCGCCTTCGGACACAGCTGAATTCCAAAGCGATGGGGCAGGTGAGCTTCCTCGATCGCGAAATGATGAAGACCCTCGAGCGCGAGCGGGAGCTGAAGCGGAGCGGCCAGGTGACCGCGAGCGCTGACCCCAATGTGGTTGAATTTGGCGGCGCGGATTTCTTTCTGACGGGCAAGCTGGACGGGATGACGACCCGGACTTCCGCTGGCACGAGCGACTATGTTCTCTATAGCTTCCGGCTGACGGATGCGCGCACCAGCCGCATCGTTTGGGAAGATGTGGCCGAGGTTAAAAAACAAGGGTTGGAGGACGCGGCATACCGCTGAATCGAAACCCGCCAAGGGTGCGATGCGCGCCCTTTTTTCCATGACCTGGAGTTCCATCACGGCGCAATCACCGTCAGGAAAAACCCGCCGCGTGAGTGGCGGGATTTTTGTCGCGGGGCCGGCCGGCGGACACGCCCATCCGCGCGGTCGCGGGTGGATCCTTCCGGCGGCCTTATCTGCGGCTGTCC
>CAYVDZ010000339.1:4606-5326 GCA_964450575.1 uncultured Opitutus sp. | reverse complement strand
CACGGGCGTGGTGCCCGCTCAGCGGAGTGGCGCGGACGCTTCAGGCTCGCGCACAACGCGCGGCCTGACGGTCGCTGATCGTCGGGTGCAATCAATCGCGGAGCGTGATCGGGTCCTGTTCAATTACCGGACGGCTGCGCTGGCGCTGCGGAATGGGGAATATGATTTGGCGAAGGAAAAACTCGACGATGCGATCGTGCGAATCGGCGGGATCATCACCAACGATGCCGAGGCGGCGCGCGCCCGGAGTCTATTTACCGCTGAGAGCAACAAACCGTTTATCGGCGAGCCGTACGAGCGCGTGATGGCGTATTATTATCGGGGAATTCTCTATTGGCGCGACGGGCAGCCGGATAATGCCCGCGCGTGTTTCCGCTCTGGCCAGGTCATCGACAGTGACCCCGGGCAACAAGGCTACGACGCTGACTACGTCCTGCTTGATTATCTCGATGGCCTGGCCTCAGCGAAACTCAACACGGACGGCGGTGATGCTTTTCGCCGCGCGCAGCAACGGCTGGGCGAGCAGCGGGCGCTGCCGCCTTACGTCGAAGATGCGAATGTTCTCGTGTTCGCGGAATTTGGATACGGTCCGCGCAAGTACGCCGCCGGTGAGTACGGTCAGCAATTGCGCTTCTATATTGATGACTCGCCAACGCACTCTGCCCGGCTGGTGCTCGAGGGCGGAAAACTGATTGTGCCGTTGCCGGGCTACGACGACCT
>CAYVDZ010000339.1:0-4596 GCA_964450575.1 uncultured Opitutus sp. | reverse complement strand
GCGGGGAAATCGCGTGATGGATCACATTCTCGGCAACAAGGCTTTCTTCAAGAGCAGCACCAGCGTCGCGGGCGATGTGGCGTTGGCCGGTGCGGTCATCGCGAACGATCAGGCGAGGCGCCGCGAACGTCAGGGCAAAGATGGCGATGACGCGAATTACGCCGCCGTCGGTCTCGGGTTGCTTGGTATGATCGGGAAAGTGGCCTCCGCCGCCACCCAGACGCAGGCCGACACGCGCCAGTGGGACAATCTTCCCCAGCGGCTCAGTTTCGCCGCCGTGAAGCTGCCAGCGGGCGAACACCGCGGACGGCTTGAATTTCTTGACCGCACGGGGACCGTACTCGAACGCCGCTCTCAGCCGGTGACGCTTTCCGTCACCCCGGACGGACGCGACACCGTGGTGTTTTTGAGCGAACTTAAACGCTGACGCCGAGTCTCACCGTTCACCTGACTCGTCTGACACCTATGAACACCCAGCCTGCCTCGATCACCTCGCGACCCCCCGCTCCCCGCGGGTTGAGAGTCCTCTGCCTTCTTGGCTCGCTCGCGGCTCTCGCGTTGTCCGCGGGCTGCGTTTCACCGCCCGGACCGTTTGCGGCGCTCGATACGACCAAGTTCACGCTCGAGAACACCGAACGCTTCGTGCTGCTCGACAAACCCACGCAGAATTCGGTCACGTGCACGGGGCTGCAGGAGCGTCCGCTCGCGGACGGTCGACTCGAAGTCGTCGCCAACGTGAAGAACCGCGAGAGCCGCCGGATTCAGGTTCAGATCAACTGCGTTTTCAAGGACGAGCAGGGTTTCTCGACCGGCGATGAGACCCCGTGGCAGACCTTGATCCTCTCTGAAAATTCCACCGAAGCCGTTCGCTTCACCGCCATGAACACGCTTGCCCGCAACTATACCGTGCGCGTGCGCCAGGCCCGCTAAGGCGGTCGCTCTGGCGTCCGGTTCCGCACGTTTTCGACTCACCCTGATTCGTCATCCGCGAACTTTTTTCCGCCATGATCCGTTCCCTCCTGCTTGCCACGGTTACGTCCACGCTCGCGCCGTTTTTCCTCGCGGCGAGTTCAGCGCAAACGCCCGTGCCTACCTCGCCGCCGATCGTGCAGGCGCTTCCGCGCGGAGCGCCCGCGACCGTGCCGGTGCCGCAACCCGGCCAACCAGCGCAGCCGACCCAGCGCGTGTATGGTCCGAGTGGAGACACCCTGATCGCCCGGCAGGCGGCGGACGGCGTGCTCGAGGGGTTTCGCAAAGTGTATGTTTCCGACGGTGCGCCCCGCGTCGTGATCTATGTGAACCGCACGCTCGTCGATACGACGGACGGACTGAAACTGACCGAGCGCACGGAGTATTTTGAGCAGTCCGACGAGGCGGCGAAGACCAGTGGCACCAATATCTATAAAGCCAGGGAAACGGCGGCACCCGCCCTGGCGGATCAACAGACTGTCCGGGAAGTGGAGCGTCTCTTTGGCCGCGCGTTTCGTCACGCCGGGGCGCAGCTCGCCGATCAAACGATCGCAGCTTCACTCCTGCCCGACGACGGCGCGCATCTCGTCGGCAAAAAAGCCGCCAAGGATCGCAAGGCCCTCGCCACTATTGCCGACATTGCGATCGAGGTCTTGATCTCGAGCCGCAACCTCACGGTACCGGAAATCTCCGGCGATGTCACCTATCCGGTGCCGGACATTCAGGCGACGGCGATCCGCTTGAGCGATGCCGCGATCGTCGGCCAGGCGGCTGCGAGCGACATCATTGGCAAGGGCGTCCAAGCCGGCCGCGTGATTCGTCAATTCAGTGTGCAGGACATCACGGAAGCGACGGCGATCGCGCTGATGGATGACATGTTGACCGGGAAGCGATAGACGTGAGCTCGCGCTGGCGTTGAGGGTTGAGCCTGAACCACCAGGTTCGCCGCTGTATTCAGATCTGGTCGTCGCTTTATTTGAGCGAAGGCCTTGAGCGACCGATTATTTTTTTCCCTTTGGCTCGAAGGTGACGTCTTTCACGGCGTCGTTCATCTCCCGCAGCGCTTTGTCCATGGCGGCTTGATCGTCCGCTTGGGCCCGTATGACGGGAGCACCGATGGAGAAATCGATGGTAGTGCCGTTTTGGATCGGCACTTCAGGTGAGGTCGCCGAGGGCCGCTCGCGGCGCTCGGAAACAATGAGCGGCGGAAGCCGCACGGGTGGAAGGGAGACTTCCGGAAAGTCTACGCGCGGGTGGGGCAGAGGCGGCATCGCCAGATCCGGCGGCTGGAAGTCGCGGATCATTCGCTTGTTGAAGCGCGGGGATGTCGGCGTCAGCGCCGGCCGAATCGTCGTATAATAAAAACCCGCCATGGCGGCGAAGACGACAACGAGCCAGATGATCCGTGACTTCATACGAGAGGGAAACTGCGACGACACCGTGTGCCAACTTTAACCTGATCGCCAGCGCGATTACCCGACGCGGAGACGACGGGTTTGGGGAACGTTTGTGAGCTGCAAATTTTGTCGGCGATGCAGAATTGGGATTCGGATTGGATCTGGCGGGCACGCGAACCGACGGACAGGCGGACCACCGACGGACAAACCAACAAGGCGGACACACAGGAATGTCTGTTTCACTTTTACTGGGTCTTGGCGCTTTTCACGTAGGTGTCCAACCAGGTTTCTGTTTCCCACAGCGTATGCAACAGGCTCTCGCGCGCGCGGTAACCGTGCGATTCATGGGGTAGCACCACGTAACGCGTCGTTGCGCCGTGCCCTTTCAGGGCCGCGTAGAAGCGTTCGCTCTGAATCGGAAACGTGCCCGAGTTATTATCCGCTTCGCCGTGGATCAGCAGGATCGGATCCTTGACCTTGTCGGCGGAATTGAAGGGCGACATCGCCCCGTACACTGCGGGAGCCTGCCAGAACGTGCGGTCTTCCGATTGAAAGCCAAACGGCGTTAACGTGCGATTGTACGCGCCGCTCCGTGCAATTCCGGCGCGAAAGAGTCGCGAGTGGGCCAGTAAGTTCGCGGTCATGAAAGCGCCGTAACTGTGTCCGCCGACGGCCACGCGCCCCGGATCGGTCACGCCGCGGCGGACCAATTCATCGATCGCGGCTTTGGCGCTCGCGACCAGTTGTTCGACGTAGGTGTCGTTGGGCTGCTTGCCGTCGCGCCCGATGATCGGCATCGCGGGGTCGTCGAACACCGCGTAGCCGGCGAGCACAAAGGGCAACGCGGTCGTGGCGCTCACGCGGGCAAAGCGCTCCGGGGTGGCCTTGATCTGACTCGCGGTTTCCTCGCTGAGAAATTCACGCGGGTACGCCCAGAGCAGCGTGGGCAGCGGGCCGTCCCCGGGCTTGTATCCGGGAGGTAAGTACAGTGTGCCGGAGAGCGGCACGCCATCGGCGCGTTGATAGCGGATCAGTTCGGACTTCATGCCGGCGAACTGCGGATAGGGGTTGGGAAAGCGCGTCAGCAGCATCGGTTCGCCCCCCTTCACGTCGCGGACCACGTAGTTCATCGGCTCGGTGGCGGATTCACGCCGGGTCAGCATGCGCTGCAGCGTGGTGTCGGTGAACGCGACGAACTCCTCACAAAACGGCGGAATCGAGCGCCAGAGTCGGCGGGTGGTTTTGGTCGTGAGATCGTACTCATCGAGAAAGGGACGCTCGCCTTCGGGCGACGCGCCGAGGCCATCAAAAAAGAGCTTCTGACCGTCGGCACTCCGTTGCAGGATGAGTCGGCCGAGCGCGTTACGTCCCAGGACGGGCGTGCCTGGATCGTTATAGCGATCTTGCGAGGAGCGCTCGTTCATCACCTCGCCGGCGATTCCCGGCTGACCGGGCGCGACGCGCCAGGTGCGCAAGGCGCGGGTGCGCAGCCAGGACTCGGTGACGATTGCCAGGGTGTCGTCTCCCCAGGTGATCGATTGGACGCGATACTGGAAACGCTGTTGTTCGACTGGTGACGCGGTGAACGGAGCGGCGTGCGTGAGCCATGCGTCGCGCTTCGGTTCGTTGGAATTTGCTTCCCCGCGGTCGAGGGCCTGGACCCAGCTCAACGTGGCGGGCGCATCGGCGCGCCAGGCGACGAGGCGCGGGCCCGGGCGGACACTGCCGGCGGCCATGGCTTCGGCGAGCGGAAGTTCGGCCAACACGTGCACGGAGCGACCCTGGCGATCGATGACATCGATTTTCGTGGGGAAACGCGAATACGGCACCACGTAGGAAAACGGCCGGGAAACCGACTCAACCAGAATGTATTGATTATCTGGAGACGTAACGGTGCGGGTATAAATTTGCGGAGTGCCGAGGTTCTGCAGGCCGCCCTGCAAGGAGACGAAGGTCAGTTGCGACGTTGTATAATGAACGAAGAGCGCCTCGTCATGCGGGTTGGTGAGCAAGCCGTCGAACGTGCGGGCGGCAGTGCGTTTTCCGAGGTTCTCCTGGGTGATTGGGCCGACAGGGACGCGTGGAGCTGCGGGCGGCGCTCCGCGGCCTTCGGGGATCCGGCGCACGAGGAGCGTCTCGGAATCCACCCAGGTAAACGCGTCGCCCAAGGTCGCATTGAGAATTGGGCCGGTGAGACGGCGCGCTTGGGCGGTGGCGATTTCGGCGAGCC
>CAYVDZ010000338.1:0-6095 GCA_964450575.1 uncultured Opitutus sp. | reverse complement strand
ACGATATGTCCAATCGTCGGGGTTGACCTGCGCTCCGTCAAACTCGTCGGCATACAACAGCACGTAGTCGGGCGATGGCGGCGCCGCCACAGCCAGTCCGCAGCACGTCAACGCGAGTATCCAACGGTAAATTCGAATGGTGGAAGTCATGAATATACCCTGACTTCAAATACGCGGGCCTCGGAGATTCCGTGGGTCGATTTTATTGCAAGCCGCAACTCACTCGCCACCACCGGACGGGGCAACCGGTGTACACATTTGCGCAGGTAGTTGTTACCCACCGTTACGGCGATCTCTTGGTCAAGATAGATATCGTATTCACGCACGAGCTCCGGCTGAGGACCACGAATCGTCCGCTCAGTCGTGGAATCGCTTGCGCTCAAGATCAGCTCACGATGAAACCCAGAATCAAAAGTAAGGTGGATCTCCCTAATTTGCTGCGGCTCGTTCCAGCTTAGGTCCAATGCTGCTGGCAGCCCGGTCGACTCCCATCGGTGAGTTTTACCATCGGCCCAAGGTCCCAGATGCGGCAATAGCTCCCGGGTGATGCCGTCGACGACATAACTCGCCTGACCACTCGCCATTTCCCCAGACGAGGTGATGACTGCACGTCGAGCGAGATCCGCAGCGTCCTGATTGCTCAGTCCGGGCAGAAAGACATCATCCTTCAGGAGCTGCTGCTGGAGCTTAGTCAAAACAGCCGGCTGGAATACTTCGGCAATGCCCCAATGTAGCTGCCTGACGTGGTTACCATAAGTGCCAGGCTCAGAACGGCCCGGCGAGTTTACGACTTGCGCCTCTTGCGTCACGCTCCCACCACTTCTCTTTCCGACCCGTGCAGGTCCGGACAAAGGATTCACTGCTCCTCCAAAAAGCTGGCCGGCAGTTACTTCATTCTGCTCATCGACAGCCAAATGCTCGAGCTCAGCTTGCCGGCAATTTGCCGAAGCTATGGCGGCGGCAGTCCCGATTGCCTGACCGACAACCGAGCAGGTGGCCATCACGCGGGTGCTCGCAAAGGCCACATGGGTGGCGCTGATCATCCTGCCGCCGACAAACAGATTTTCAACATTGCGGGAGTAGATGCAGCTAAGTGGAATTGTATATAAGTGTGGAAAGTTATGCTGCTCACACGGCGGTTGGTCGGTTGCGTCAACTCCCATAGGAGGGTGAAGATCAAGCCACCAGCCGCCATAGGCGACCTGGTCGGCGAACAACCGACCTGAGGTAATATCAAGTTCCGTCAAGACGTGCGTTCCCAGGAACCGGCGCGATTCTCGCTTGCCAGGGAGCGCACCCACCCACTCGAGCGCCCAATTCGCCGAGTCGGGATGCTCGCCGGAATTTTTCACGTAATCCCAGATGCCGAGCGTTATCCTCAATAGCTCGTGACGAATCAGCGCGTTATCCTTGAGTGTATCGAGATGGCCGCCCCACTCGAACCACCAGTAGCCATACTCGTAGCTCTTGATGGGACGGTGCATGAAATTACGTTTCTGGAACTTCCTGACCCACGAGGGCGAGACAAACGGCTGGGGCGTGTCGTATTGGCGGGCAGTAAACAGAATCGAACTGCCAAGGGTATTTCGGTCGGCCACGTCGACCGCGAACTTCTCTCCATACTGTGACTTGGACTCCCTTCCCACAACAAAATCGGCCCCAGCCTCAAGTGCCAGGCGACCGTCACCGGAACAGTCAGCGAAGAAATGAGCCGTGATGGTGAAGCGGTCCTCGGTCGAATTGCGCACCGCCTGCACGTCAGTGATACGACGCCGGCCGCCGGATCCATCCACATTGCACCCCACGCAATCGGTGTCGAGCAGCAGCGTGATGTTCGGCTCGGTCACAACCTTCTCGTACAGTAGTAAATCCCACTGGGCATACGAACGATGCGGGTTGCGAACGGCATCCTCGAGCTTCAACTCTTCGATGATGCCAGACTCGCGGGCGCCGGGCCGAAAACCGTGACAATCGGCTCCCACAACATGCATTTTCACCTCACTGGACGCATTACCGCCGAGAACTGATCGATCCTGTACTAATATAACCTTGGCGCCATTGCGAGCAGCGGCCACTGCGGCGCAAACGCCGGCTAGGCCGCCACCAACGACAAGAAAATCGGCGGCGAGCGTGTGATGAGTCATTCGACTTAGAAACGGTACTCGATTGAGAAGCGGGCCGAAGTCGGATCAGCGAGAGCGAGCGAGCTCGGATAATAGCGTTCGTTCAGCAGATTCGAAATCAGGAGATTATAATTCACTGGTTTGCCAAACAGCCTGGTCGAATACCCGGCACGAGCATTAACCACGATTCTCGGATCGAGCAGAAACGGATCGGTCGTCTCAAACGCTTTCGCCTGGCTCCGGAACCCAACATTCGATCCCAACGAGATTCCCTTGAACGGTCCTTCCGTGAAACGATAGGACGTTGTCAGAGTTGCGGCATGAGTCGGCGAGCGAGGCAGGGCACGGCCGACGATCGAAGGATTGGCAGGGTTCTTCACAATTCGGGCATCGACGTAGGTGTAGCCGCCAATCACCTGCCAGTTCTTGGTCACATTGGCAGAGAGCCGGAACTCGGCCCCTTGTGACTCGGTTGCGCCTGTCTGGAGCGTATATGAATACGCACCGATCGCGTCGACGGCTTGGAACGACTGATTGGCATTTTGGTAATTAATATTGAACATCGTAGCCTGACCGCTAAATCGGCCTTCGCCAAAGTCATATTTCACTCCAATATCGAGCCCTTCGGCAATGAGGGGATCAAACGGGCTCAACGAGCGGTCCTGGTTGGGCCGGAGGCTTGTGATCTGCCGGAATGATTCCGAGTAGTTGATGTACAGGCCAAGGGCCGAAGTCACCCTCCAAACGGCACCTGCCTGGGGTGAGTTGTGCGCCCGCTTGATCGGAGTGCGTGCACCCGTCAGATAATTGTTTGTGATCGACTCTACCGTGGTACGGTTCAGCCCTGCGAGCAACATCAACCGCTCGTCAAATAGAGCCAGCGCGTCCACGAGGTAAACCTTGTGCTCCCAGGTCCGATTGCCGCTGTTCGCGGTGGTGCGCGCGGCGGAAAGCGGCGGCACGGTGCGGTCCCAGGTACTCGGCCTGGCGAGATCCCAGTTTGGGGGCGTGGGCGCGCCAGATCCAACTGCCGAATTTCGATTGTCATCGTCGATGCGGGTCTGGTTGTAATCCCAGCCGGCCACGAGCCTGGTATAGTGACGCTTGCCGAAGTCGAAACGCGCCGCACCGTTCATGGTATTCGAGAACAAGCGCGAAACGCGGTAACCACCACTCAGTGAGCGCGCAAAGGGCAGGACGGAAGGAGTGGTTGTGGTGATAGCGGTCGCACCGTTTTCCCACGTATCGCGTTTCAGGGTGGTAACTCCGGACTGATTGCGCAGCACAACACGGTCGGTCAACTTATGCTCTGCCGTGAACGAATACAGCATCTGGTGGGTGTTGGTACCGAGACCAGGGCCTTGCGCATTGAACGTCCCCGGAATCATGTCCGCGAACTTTACGACGTTATTCGTGCGATCCATATAACGGGGCCAGTTTCCCAGACCGGTGAAATACATACTCACATATTCCAAATCGGCGGTCAGGGTAGTCGCCACCGTCGGCTGCCAGCGCAACACAGGAGCGATAAACTTCTTTTTTTGCTGATCGAAGTCCCGATACCCGTCTCGATCTAGATATGATGCATCCACTCTATACGCCAGAGTGCCCGAGGTATTTAACGGGCCGGTTGTTCCGATCTCGCCCCGGTAGTAATCCCATGATCCGATTTCGAGGCGTACATTGGAACTGCGCTGTGACGAGGGCTGCTTTGTGACCGTGTTGGCAATGCCGCCCGGATCGATTTGTCCATACAGCACCGAGGCAGGACCGTTCACGATCTCGACTCTGGAGATATTCGCTGAGTCAAAGCTGCGGATCGCAGTATTGCCATTTCGAGCGCTGAAGAAGGTGGTGAATCCACGAATGGTATAGCTCTCGTTCCCCCCAGCCCTTTGCGTGTTGGCGACACCAGCCGACATCCCCATGATCTCATACACATCCGTCAAACCATAGTCTTTGAAAAGTTGTTCGGTAATAATGTCGATTGATACAGGCAATTTTTTTAACTCGGTCGCAAAGCGCGTCGCGCTTACCGAGTTGGTCGCAGAATACCCCGATTCAGCGTCGGCCCGGATGGAGAACTCCGGCAGAAGAATTGTTTCTTCCTTGGCGGGCGCACGCGGGGGGGAGGACTGGGCCACGGCGGTTGATACGACGGAGATACCCAAGGCGGCGGCGCAGGCCACCCGAAACAGGGAGATGTCAACAAGGTTCATGGGGTTGGAAGGGTAAACAGATGGTTTAGCCGGACGGGGCTGGGATAGCCCTCATGTCGTTCTGTTTGATCCAAAAAATAGCCACAAGACACGTGAGTGGTGAAGCGTTCACAAGTTTTGATATTGCAGACTGGCGGCGGTGATACTTGCTAGCTCGATGCAAGCCGATCCAGCGGTGACATTGAAGCAGATCGCGGAACGCAGTGGCCGGTCGTTGGCTGCGGTTTCGTACGCGTTGCGCAAACACCCCAAGATCCCGGAATCAACCCGGAATGAGATTCAGCGAGTCGCTGACTCACTCGGCTACCGCGCAAATCCTCGCATCTCCAATCTGATGGCTTACATCCGTCGATCACAGCATCGGCCGTTCGGCGAGACCATCGCATTCGTATGGGTGCACACTTCGCGCAGTCTCGCCCGACGCGATCCGTTTCTGAAGGCGGTCTATTCGGGTGCCCACAACCGGGCACAACAAGCCGGATTTAGGCTGGAGGACTTCTACACCAATGACCCCGGCATGACCAATCGTCGGCTAGAGAAAATCCTCCGTGCCCGCGGCATTGTGGGCGTCGTGCTGTCGCCCGTCACTACCAGCGAGGCGACAATCGCACTTGACTGGGATTGGTCGGCATTTTCTCCCGCCGTCATTGGGAACGTCACTTGGACACCCGAACTTCACCACGCCGGTCATCATCATTATCTCGGCATGCGAATGGCATTGATGGCGATGCAAGAACAAGGGCGCACTCGTCCTGCGGCCCTTATCGAGCCGGAAAGCAATGTGCGGGCAAAACGAGCATGGGAAGCGGCTTTCCTGACTCATCATCCGCTTCCGTCCCAGGCGCGTTCGTTCCTGTCCATTCCTGACCCCGCTGAGCCAGCCGATCCTGTTAGCTGGGTTCAGAAATGCAACGCGGATGCGCTTATCGTGAGTGCTACGGGCCTACTCGACACCCCTCGCCTTCGCGCAACTTGCAAGCGCCGTCGGATCCCGCTCGCAACTTTATATTGGAGTCAGGATACGCGTGATATTGCCGGCGTCGATCAGTGCTACGAAAGAATCGCCGGCCACGCAGTCGATCTCGTCATTGCGCAACTCAATGCGAACGAAACCGGCGTGCCCGACCTGCCGCGCATCATGTTGTTTCCCGGCCGCTGGATGTCAGCTAGCGGCTGAAACGGTAGCAGGATTTGAGTTGGACCGCAGCCAATGCTGCTCGGGTCGATGAACAGGTGGCTCTGCCCGTGATGACGGCGTGAAGTAGTCGGGCCCGTTGTAGGTTCCCGCAGTGAACGGCCCCAAGGTTTGCCCCCGAGACGCGGGTTTCACAGCTTGCGGGTGGATCGCCGGCGCCGCGTTCACCGCGCCATTGCAATCGCGAACTTCTTCGTCCAAGTCGCCAGTGCCGGCATAGCCTCGAGCCGGCATTTCGGATCGTGGACACCGCGCTGGCGCTGAAGTCATGCCCGCAGAGTTCCTCGGTCACCGCGCGCACTTTGCGGGCGAAAACATACTTCTCCGCCAGCGCGAGCAAGAGCGCGGTCGCGCACGGGCCGCAACTGCCGCGCCCAGTCGTGCGGCAATTGCAGCGTGTCATCCTTGGCGTGAAACCCCTCGGCGGATTCGCGCAGGTACTTGCTTTCGCCGATGTCGCCGGCCGCCCCCGAGGCGGAAGTCCCAGCCATCATTCATCGACAAGCGACGAATATAGGTTGGTGAGATCTGGCTGAACCGTTCGCCACGCTTTGGTGC
>CAYVDZ010000337.1:0-6096 GCA_964450575.1 uncultured Opitutus sp. | reverse complement strand
GGACTACGCTCGGTATCGGCGAAGAGGAGGGGAGGAGGCTGGTTTTTTCCGGGCACGGAAGAGAGAGGTTGAATTGAAGCTGAGCGGACATTAGCCACAGGCACCTTGAAAAACGCAAATCCGGTTTCGCGCCTGCTGATCGCGGCCGCGCTCGTCAGCGCGAGTTCCGCGCTGGTCGCCTGTGCGAAAGACAAAACGGTTGGCGCCAAGGGCGCTGCGGCCGGCACCACGACCGCGGCAGCCAGGACGGTGACGGACTTTTTTCCGATCACGGTGGGCGGCAGGACCGTCCGCATGCAGCTGGCCGTCCGCTCGCACGAAATGCAGCGCGGCCTGATGCAACGGCGCGATCTGGGGCGCGATGACGGGATGATCTTCGTCTACGAAACGCCGCAGCAGATGAGCTTTTGGATGCGCAATACGCCCACGCCGCTGGACATTGGTTTCTTCAATTCGAGTGGCGTGCTGGAAGAGGTGTATCCACTTCACCCCTTCGACGAAACGGCCGTGGCCTCCAGCGGGATGCGCCTGCAATTTGCCCTCGAAACGAACCAGGGGTGGTACCAAGCCAACGGCGTGAAACCCGGTGCGCAACTTGACGTGAAAGCGCTGACGGCAGCGCTGAAGGAACGGGGCTTTGATCCGAAGCGTTTTGGACTATGAGTAGTCTGACAATGACTCGCCTGCGTGGTCCGCTTGTCATCCTCGCGGGGTTGATCTTCGCGCTGCCAACGCCGCTCATGGTGGCGGCGGAACGGCCGCTGCCGGAACTGTTGCGGGGTGCGTTTGCGCCGCCGGCGGCGTATGCGAATCAGTTTGGGCATTACGCTTCGCCGCTGCGATTTTATGATGGTTGGGAGGTCATGACGCCAGCGGCCTGGCCGGCCCGGCGGGCGGAGATTCTTCAGTATTGGCACGGTCAAATGGGCGCGTGGCCTGAGCTGTTGACCCAGCCGAAGCTCGTTTTGGAAGAACCGCAGGATCGTGAGGGTGTCACGCAGTACCGGGTAAAGATCGAGGTTGCTCGGGGCGTGATGCAGCACGGGTTTTTGCTGCTGCCGCCGAAACGTTTCGCAGGCCGGCGCCCCGCGGTGGTCGTGCCGTTTTACGCTCCTGAGGTGAGCGTGGCTTACGCGGGGCCACTCCCGCTGGAGGGCCAGGCGAAGCGCATACTCACGACCGGCGAGCGCGGACGGGGACGGGATTTCGGGCTGGAGTTGGCGCGACGGGGATTTGTGACTTTGTCAATCGGCTCACCCGCCGATGATGCCTACCTTCCGGAGTTGAACGGGGCGGCGTGTCAGCCGTTGAGCTATCTCGCTTATATAGCGGCGAATTGTCATACGATACTGGCGCAGCGTGCGGAAGTGGACGCCACGCGCATTGGCGTTTTCGGCCATTCCTACGGAGGGAAATGGGCGATGTTTGCGTCGTGTTTGTACGAAAAATTTGCCTGTGCGGTGTGGTCCGACGGTGGCGTGGTATTTGATGAAACCCGCACGGCGGTGAATTACTGGGAGCCGTGGTACATGGGGTTGGACCCGGCCGTCACGCGCAAGCGAGGCCTGGTGACGGCGGAGAATGGCCGGACCGGCGCCTACAAAAAGATCTTCGAGTCCGGTCATGATCTGCACGAGTTACACGCCCTGATGGCGCCGCGGCCTTTTCTGGTGTCCGGCGGTTCGGAAGACACCCCGGCTCGTTGGGTCGCCCTGAATCATGCGGTGGCGGTGAATCGGTTTTTAGGATACGAGAACCGGGTGGCGATGACGAATCGGGAGAACCACAGCCCGACCGTGGAATCAAACGAGCAAGCCTACCGGTTTCTGGAGCATTTTTTAACGCCGTAGTTCGCCCGTACGCTCCGTTTCTCCGGCAATTTCTTGCGCGAGAATGTCACTCAATACGTGACAACCCGCGAATCGTGGGCGCGGGGTTGGGCACCAGAGTGTCACGCAATACGTGACTTTGTGGCTGGCGGGGATGCAGGTTTTGCGCGTTCCGGGGCACGTTCCGGAGTCACATGAGGGGCATGGGGACCGTGCCGCCGGAGAGCACGCGCAGGAAAAAGTGGCCGGCGCCGGCGGCACCGTAGCCGAAATCGGCGGAGTACAAGCCGCGGGTATCGGTCGGCCACGCGTCGCCGTCGGGCGTGGATTCCTTGTAGGCGAGAGCGAGGTGCGCGAAGGCGGAGGCGCGGTCCAACCAACGGGCGTCTCCGGTTGCGCGATACGTCTCAAGCAGCAGTTCGCCCGAACCGGCGAGGCCGGTGCATTGCGTGTAATTGTGACGGAAGTCACCGTAGCCCCACGTAGCTTCGGCCGCCTGGAGGGCGAGGTCGAGAAAACGCGAGTCGCCGAAGACGCGATGGGCGGTCAGATAGGTTAGGCCGATACCGGCGGCACCGTGACTCCACTGGCAGCGAGTCAGATCTTTGCTCTCGAGGTGAACGGGCCAATTCAGTCCGCCATGAGCGGGAAGGGCGTAACGCGCGATCGTGTCGAATAACTCCCTGGCCAGGGTGGCCCAGCGATCGTTTCCCGTTGCCTCCGCGAGGCAGGCGAGGAAATGCGCGATGCCCGCCAAGCCGTGGGCGACGCCGAGATAGATCTGAGGACCGAATCCCAAACGACCTTCGGGATCGACCACGCAGTGCGTGCCGCGTTCGTCCCGTCGCATCTGCCGTTCCAGCCACGTCCCGCAACGCTCCGCTCCGCGCACGTGAACGTCATCGCCCGTGCGAGCCCACAATTTGAGCAGGAAAAGGCCATTCGAGGCGGCTCCGCCAATGAGGTCAGTGATAGGACCCGGCGATTCGCGCAGGATCACGGCTGCATTGGTCAGGCAAAACTCAGGAACATCGGGTTCATCGAGCGCGATCGACTTGTGAAGGGCCGCCAGCGCCGGGCCGGTTTTGCCAAAGTGCAGCCCGCGTTCGTAATGGCGACCATCGAAAGCCTCACACCAGTCGATCGCCCCTTGCGCGACGTCGAGCATGGCCGGGTTTTGGTACCGGCGAAAGGCATCGACGAGGAAGAAGCTGATCCCGCCGACACCGTTGAATACACTCAACTCGCGGTGCGGCTGATTTTGGTAATCGATCGTTTCCCAAACGCGGCCCGCCGCAGCCGATTCTCCGGTGCGCTGAATAAAGCCGAAGATCGAGTGAACGGCCGCATCCAGCGGATGCTTGGAGGAGTGCATGATCTTGAGCTCGTCAGCCGGCATCGTCGCTCAGCTTCCCCGATCGACGAGGCGGGTGGAGAAATTTTTATTGGTCGGCTTATCCCTCAGAATCAAGGTTTTGACAAATATTATGGATCTATTTTAGAAATTTGAACGCGAAAATTGAGCGTTTCGAGGACGGCTGCGTCTGACTTGTTGTAGTTAGCACCATCGAGGGGTCGATGGTGTAGTTCAAAGGTTTGCTTGGTGTTAGGTCAGAAAAGGCCGTTATCCTTTCGAGGACGACGGCCTTTTTTGTGTCGCGTGCTCGCCATGAGCCGCTGAACTCTGTGAGGGGTGATGAGGGTTAAAATACGACCGAAACCGTCACCGAACCGAAGTAGTTCGCGTTCTCAATCTGCTGCTCGAATTCGCGAGTACGCATAGCTTGGGTAAAGGTGACTTGCCACGCCCCGGCAATCACGCCGGCCCCGTAGGTCAAATCGGCGACAAGCTTTTCTTTCTCCACGCTCGGACTATCCCGGAACGTATTCCCATCGAGGAAAATATCGCGCGCCACGGCCCGTCCGTCGACCGCTCCAAAAACAAACACACTGAAACTCTTCCGCAACGACAGGCGGGGATCACGATCGTTGATGGGCGTACTGCCAGCGCCACCGGGCCGGATGAGTTGAACCCCAAAGTCACTCGGCAGATTGAACCCCACGCGCGCCGTGGCGCCGGCATTCGCATAGGTTTGAACGTTTCCGAGGCTCAGTCCGAGATGGGGGACGACATCCACATCCAGGATCTTCGCCACGGAACGGGCGTAAAGTCGCCACTTGCGCTCGGCGACCGCGTTGAACCCGAATTCGTCCTTAAGTTGATAATCCCAACCCAGCGCCTGCTCGCTCGCAATAATCCGATGCACCTCGCGCTGGACTTGCTTGGCATAGGAGTGGGGCCCGATCGCTCCAAGTTGGAACGACAAGGTGTCGAGTCGGTATTCCGATTTACTCAGAAACGAAAATTCCAGGTAGCTCCAACCTGCATAGGGGCGATCGGTGGGATCCGGCTCCACCCGCTCCTTCCGCTGGGGCGTGTAGATGTTTTGGCCGATCGCGATACCAACGTTTTTCTGCGTACCCGGAGCATTCACCAGGGGTAAACGGTCTCCGACGCGGCGGCCTAGTCCTTCGCTTTGCTGCCAGCCGGAATAGTCACTGGAGAGCCATGATAACTTGGTCCCCGCAGTGTAATGCTTGTCGGTGTTTCCCAGCAGGTCGTTCTCGAAATAGGCCGTAAAAACGTTGGCCTCACGCGCTCGCCGGATGTCGAGCGATGAAACCGAGTTTCTCTCCGCGGCGGGCGCAAGGGAAAGGCAAAACAAGAGAGGAGGAAGCATTCGGGCCAGGAAGGCCAAGGGAGGTCGCATTTGTTAATGGTCACTCAGAATTCGACATGGTTCGAGCCCGCATGATCGGGCGGAGATCGTTTCGCTGTTCCCGGCTGCGGTTCAACGCCGGATTCGGCTGAGATTTCCCCACGCGTGCACGCCGCTGCCTTCATCGCCCGGGCAGTGTTATCGTGCGGGGCTCCTTAGTTAGTTAGCCGTTGCGGTTCTCGATCACCGCTCACCGGTGCGGGAGCGGCCTCGCCGTTTCGATCAAACGGCTCCGCTATACGATCGCGCGGATTTGCTCCCGAGGCCCAACGCCCAGCCGTTCGCTACTTTTCGCTGCATCCGTTTCGGAACTCAGCTCAAATCTATCTGCCCCAATCATCAAAGATTCCCAACACTCGCACCAGGATCCAACACGCGGCCATCCCCACGAACCAACCGATCGTCGCCTGCCGAATCGGTTGCTTGAGTTTCACTCCCTGCAACGTGGCCTCGAGGTACGGCACCGCGGCAAACGCCGCGCAGATGGCGAGGAGGATCAGGGTACGCATGCGGCACAAAAAGGTCTGATCTCACGAGCAAACCGACGCAGAGTGTTGAACCATCATCAGCCCGCAGATCAACCCGGATGTGACCCTCAACCCCCTCCCTAAGTGTTATTCGCCTCCTTTCCTTAGAATCGCACCGTATTCGTCAACAGCACTTGCAGGGGAGGATCAAACCGCACCCGGGCGATGCTGCCGTCAGGCTGATGCCGCACGGCCGTGACCTTGTCGCTAAGCGCGTTTTGTAAATTGCGGACGTTGAGCTGCACCGTCCAGTCGCGGTTGCGCAAGATCTTGCGTCGATACCCCAGCGTGAGGTCATAGCTGACCTGCTGATCCGCGAGGTAAGGATTGGCGACATCAGGGAGAATCAAACCTCGTGGGTCATTCAAAAGTGGATACCCAGTGGCGTAAACATCCTCCCACCGAATCGCGCCGCCCACGGAAAAGCCGCGCAGGCGGCCCTCGCTGAATTGGTAACGGGTGATCGTATTAATCCGCCATTTTCTTTGCTCGTTCTGGGGGCGGCCCTCCTGGCCTTTGATCGCATAATAATCGAGCAAGCGATCGTTGATCTGCTGGGTGGTATTGTTGCCGTTGACCACTTCCACGGGCGCGTTCCAGTCGAGTTCGCCGAACTGCGCCAGATGCGGCAACCAGACGTCGCCCAGCAGTTTGGTCAGGGCCGGCGCAATATTACTCAGGATCGTCTCCTGGCTGGCTGCGTTGAATGCAATCCGCCAGTTGCGCGTGGGATTTAATATAATCTCCGCCTCGAAGCCCCGCGATTCGATATCATTGATATCCGTCACCGCCCCGGCCCATTGCGTGAGGGAGCCGCCATCGGCGGCCATGCGATAGTTATAAGCGGCTTTGAGTTCCTCGGTAAGATGCGGCCCAATGCTCGCCCGCGCCGCTTTCGCCTTGGCGAGGTTGGGATACGTCCGCGCCACCGCCTCGGCAGAGGTGAAGCCATCGTCCGTG
>CAYVDZ010000336.1:4395-6102 GCA_964450575.1 uncultured Opitutus sp. | reverse complement strand
GCCTTTGCCGAATGGCCGATGGATTCACATGACTGCAGTCCAGTCCGGCAGCGCGGCAGCTGCAATGACGGTGAGTTTATCCTCGCGGAGCAGACTCTGCCCTCGCAGATCCCGTATCGCTGTCTGCTGTCGGATGCGGCTGACAACCTGCTCGTACCCGTATGCATGTCGGCCACGCACGTGGGCTGGGGAACGATGCGGCTCGAGCCCGTGTTCATACACACCGGCGAGGCGGCGGGAGTGGCGGCGGCACTCTGCGTCCGCGATTCCCTTTCGCCCTCGAAATTGCCCGGGTGCGAACTGCAATGGCAGCTGCTGCAGCGGCAGATCGGCGTAACCTATTTCGCGGACCTCGATCTGAGTTCGAAGGAGTCGTGGGTGCGGGACATCCAGTTTCTTGGGTCACGCGGTTTCTTTGGCAGTTACCACGCGAGTCCGGACGCGCCGCTCGATCCCGTGCGCGCCCAGGCCTGGCCGGGCGCGCTGGCCTGCTGGCTCGAGGGCGAGAAGAATCCTGACGACATCGCGCGGGCGATTACCGCGCCCTCGGCCACGACACTTGGGTTGCGTCAGCTCGCTCCGCACACGCCAGCTGCCGCATTGCTCCGGCGCTGCGGCTGGAATGAAAAGACGCCGCGCACGGTTCGGGACGCCGCTCAGGTCTTCGGGGCAGCCTTGCGGGAGGCCGAAGCAGTTGGAATTCCGGCGTAATTGCCGTCGCCATGGAGGCGGGCTACGGCTTCCGTGACGGTGCGCACCACTTTGGACTTCTCCGCGCTGGACCATCGCCGCGTCATCGCCACCGAAACTCCCACCGCGGCGAGCAAGATGCCCTCGGCGGAATACACCGGCACTCCGACCAGAAAGCGGGAGTTCGGCGCCTCCCACTCAACGTAGCCGCGAGTCCTGGTTTCCTGCAAAAAGTCGTTCAGCCGCTCCTCCGTGCCCCAGATGCCTGCCCCGTACTCCTGGAAAGGATACCGCGCGACATACGCTGCTTCTTCCGCTGCCGGCCAAAATGCCATCAGGCAAAGCGTCGAAGCGTGGATGTAAGGCGCGAGCCGTCGGGACGCGGAATGTTGCACCACCCCCGCCCGGTTTTTTTCCACCAGATGGACGGCGATCACTTCACCGCCCAGCGGCTCGGCCAACACAACGGTCGCATCGATCCGGCTGGCGAGGTGTTGCACTAACCCGGCAAACTGCCGCGCCATTTCCCGATGCCGCCAGGCCTCGGCGGCCTCGAGCACACCCGGCCCGAGCAGAAAACGGACGGGCCGCGCTGTCTTCTCCAGATAACGATGGGCGATCAGGGTCCGCGTCAGATTGAACGCCGTGGGTCGCGTGACCCCCAGCGCATCGGCTAGTTCCGCCAGTGTCAGTCCGCTGCCAGAACGCGCCACCAGATCGATAATCATGATGCCTCGTTCGAGGGATTGAACCAGATTGCTATGCGCCATGCAGAAGAGGGAAAAGTTGAAGCTCCCGCCGAGCATTCCGCGGCCGGCGCCCACGACAATCACGAAGTGATCGTCGTTCTTCCTTTCAGCGCGCCGGACGCGGGTTCTTCAGCAAATAAAAGAACCCGTCTTCCGCCGCGATCACGACGTCCTGAACCCCATCACGATTCCAATCGACGGCCGCAGGCGTGGTGGAATGGCCCGCAAGCACCGGTTGCGCCATCGGTCCTTCATAGCGAAAAGACCA
>CAYVDZ010000336.1:0-4295 GCA_964450575.1 uncultured Opitutus sp. | reverse complement strand
TCGAAGAGAACCAGATATCCCTCCGCATCCAACGTCACCAAATCCGTCAGCCCGTCACCGTTCCAGTCCACCGCCAGCGGAGTTGTCCGCCACTGGGTGACAAGTTCATTGCCTTTTGGCTGCCACCAATTCCAGCGCGGCCACTGACGCTCCTGCCAGGCAACTTCAACCGGCTGAGCTGCCGCGAGCCGGGGCTGCGTGCGCGTGCCGACATTCCGGTACCACACCACCCGACCCCACACGCCGTTGGACAGTATATCCGGGAGGCCGTCTCCATCCCAGTCGGCGACGCTGACATTGGTATAGCCCCATTTCGCCTCATTGGGACCTTGGATCGAACCGTTCTCGCCGGCCTGCTCGTGGATGAGCTTTCCCTCAGCTGTAAGATAAACCGGCGCCGCCCACCGCGGCGGATCACCACCCAGGTTTCGAATGAAACCGATGTGCCCGGCGCTATTGCCAGCAATCAGATCGTCCAGACCGTCCCCGTCCCAATCGGAGCTGACGGGGGACGCCAACGCCCCAAATTTTAAATCGCCGGCCTGCTGCCGGAAATAGCGCGGTGCGGTGAACTGCGGGACGCCATCCACCACCGCACCCATGTTTCTCAAGAACGCGACCCGGCCATCTTCGTCGCCCACCACCAAATCCGGTTTCCCATCGCGATCGAAATCCACCGCGACCGGAGTGATCATGCAGAGATCCATCCTTAACTCTTCGCCGCCGAGCTTCAGGCGTCGACCCCGGGCATATTTCGGCTCTTCCCGGGTTCCGATGTTCTCGAAGTAGGTGAAGCCGTCCAGGAACTCGCCGCAGATCAGGTCCTGTTTTCCGACGCCGCGGAAATCCGCGAAACTCGGCGACGGCAAACCATAGACGTCGATCGGTGCGCCGTCCGAGCCGACGAGTTGTTTCGGTTCACTATAGGCCGGCTCCTTATTCGTGCCGGTGTTCTTGAGCCAATAAACATAACCGCGCAGAGGGCCGCCCAGCCATTTTCCGGAGGCGTCATAGCTGCCGGCCCGGCCATAGTCGCCGCCAAATTGCACGCCTACCACCAAGTCATAGGCGCCATCCCCATCGTAATCGGTATACCGCCATTGCTGCGAACGAACGCTCCCTGGCCCTGATTTGATTTCCGGGTTGGCCACGAACTTCACTCCTTGGGCAAAACCCACCGTTTTGAAATCAGGGTGAACGAAGCCCGGCGTAGTGACGACGGGTTGGCCGTTCACATAGGAGACCTGCGGATCGAGCCGCGGTCGTCCGGTTGCTGGTCCAAGGTACGTCGCCGCGGCGAAAAGCGGCAGCCGCGTGGCGGACTCGACCTGCCCGGTGTTTTGGAAATACCAGATCCCATTCGCCGGAACGCCCGTGGAAACCACCACGAGATCCATCAGTCCGTCGCCATTGTAGTCCATCGGCAGCGGCCAGCTCCACAACCCCACCCCCAAGTCGGTGACAAGTGAAGGGTTGTTGAAGCTGAGTCTCGGCAGCTCTTCCGGCAGTGTCAGATTGGCCGCGCTGGCCTGCAATCCCAGCACCGCTCCCAGCAGGACAGACGTGGCGCGCATGATTCGTTAGAAGCGGCCGCTGACGCCGAACGTCATTGCTGGATCGTTGCTGAGAACCTGGCTCGGCCGCGACGGACCGCCCCGGTAGAGGCGCTGGGGCTCGCTGAACACATTCATGACGTCACAGAAGAACGTAAGGTAGGGGCGAAACTGATACGAGAGGCCAGCATTTACGATCGTGCGTGACGCTCGGAAGCTCAGGCGCGAGGCGTTATCGGAAAACGAGTCGAGATAACGCCCGGTGTAGTTGAGGAGGATATTCGCGCCAAACTTGCCGCGGGCATACGAGAGGCTCGCGTTGCCGCTCTCCGGCACGAAATCGACAATCTCGCTCGTCGAGCGCTCGCGCGGCCCGCCATAATTGCCCGAGGCCGAGAGGAGCGTGAAGTTGGTACTGACGGCGAATCCCTGCAGTGGCCCCGGCAGGAATGTCAGCTGTTGCCGGTAGTCGAATTCAAAGCCCGATATCTTCGCCGAGCCCGAATTGCTCTGGGACTGCAGGGTGAAGCCCTCGTAGTCACCATCGAATCCATTGTTCACTCCAATGGGCACGATGCCGATGTCGCGCGTCACGATATAGTCGCCGATGTCTTTGCGAAAGTAACCCACGGAGAACATACCGGCAGGTTTGAAGTAATATTCCAATGAGAGATCGATGTTCTTGGCATACTGCGGCTCGAGGCTCGGGTTGTTGATCCGAACCGTGCGCGCGGCCTCAGAAATCGCCGCCGCTGGAACCAAGCTACCAAAGGACGGGCGACCGAAGCTCGTTGACCAACTCGCCCGCGCTTTGACGGCAGGCAAGACATCATAGGTAAAATGCACGCTCGGAAACCACTTCGTGTTGCTGCCGTTATTGGTGACCGGGTTGTCCCAGTCATGCCGGGCGCGCGCCACCGGATCCGGAATCTGTGCCGCCGTGGCGGGCGCGACGCGAACGTAGCCGAAGCCGCTGACTTCGGTGTGTTCGCCCCGCACCCCAGCGACGACACTGAGGCGACGAATTTTCGCGTCCGCCATCAGATAACCGGCCGTGATCTCCTCGGTGGCATTGCGAGTGCCCGAAAATCGATTGGTCTCCCGATTGAAGATATCCTCGGACCAGAGCTGTGAATTGGACAATTGGCTGGTCAGCGCGGACGTTTCCACAAACGGGATCACTTTGCCCGTGCGTACCGCATCGAACATCTCGTCGTTGGTCAGCGGCGAGAGCGGTTGATTGCCGATATAATTCCAGCGCACCTGACCGCTCACCTCTCCGACTTCATGCGAACGAAATGCGACGCCACTTTTCAGTCGCATTGGCACCGCAAGTTCAGGCCGATAAAGCACGTTCGCTTTGGCATTGTAGATATCGACGTCACGCGAGTTGTTTCGCTTGGTCAGCACCACTCCGGTACGGTAATTGGCAATGTCGTAGATGCTCGGACCTGCCGTCTGCGTGAAGACGGGGTTTTCTGGATCCGAAGCATCAACCCGCCAGCCGATCGCGGAGATCGTGGCCGACAGCGATCCGCCGGGTCCGTTCAATCCCGCCGCGAGGTTGATGTGCGTCCGGCTGAAGTTGGCGTCATAGTCGAATTCCCACCGTGCGTAACGGTGCTCGGCGCCGAGTCCGATCATTCGGGTACGATTGAAAAACGAGTTCAGCACCGAGGTCGTTTGCAGATTCGATCCCGCGACCGCGCGCACGTCCGTGATGCGATCCGTGTACCCGGGCAGAATCGCGCCGGTGCCTGTGGGTGTGCCGTTAACCACGGTCGCCACCGTCTGGTTGGAAAAGAAGCGCGCGGTGTAGCGACGGTCAAACGCTTCCAGGGCGTCATTATAGATACCGTTGAGAATGAGCTTCGTATTCTCGGTCAACCGATACTCCGCTTTTAGGTTCACCGCCGACTGCTTGCGGTTGTTGTATTGACTATAGGACCGGTAGTCCCAGATGTAGGCCGGCGAAGCCGTGGTGGCCTGATAGTCATACGAGTAGAAATGGGGCGCGTTAACATTCTCGCTGTAGAACGTGCTCAGCGAAATGCCGAGATTTCGTGAACCTCCGGCGACGTCGAAAACTTCCTGATAGCCGAGATTCAACTGGGGGTGGATCGGATGTTTCTCGCGCATCGGCGCCTGGTCGAAGAAAGACGGTGCCCAACGCGCGCCGAAGCTGTAGTTGATTCGTCGCCTCTCGGAGATGCTGAGGGGCGACCGCGTTTTCAGATTCACGCTACCACCCACGGAGTCGGCACTCTGATCCGGCAGATGGCCCTTTACGAGCTCGACCTGTTCGAACATCGCGCCGGTGAGACTGTGCGTCTGGAAATTACGACCGAAGCCACCGACGTTGGAGACCAGGTTGCCATCGACGTTAACGCGATTGAGGCCCGGAGCGGTGCCGCGGATCATCACTGCAACCACGTTGCCTTCCTGATCGAGCTGCCCCGTCACGCCGGGCAGGCGCACGATCAACTCCCCAGCGCTCATGTTAGGAAGATTGCCGTACGCATCGAGCGCCACGACATTCTTGACGTTTGCGGCGTTGCGCCGCGCGGTAATCGCCGCGGCATTCCCTTCGCGCTCCCCTGAAATCCGAAACTCGCTGAGCTGATAAATTTCCGCCAAAAGCTTGAAATCGCGGGTCGACCGCTGGCCCGCGTTCACCGTCGCCGTCTCACGCACGGTGTCCAATCCCGTGTAGGCCACCACGATTTCGTGGAGGCCAGCGGG
>CAYVDZ010000335.1:486-6108 GCA_964450575.1 uncultured Opitutus sp. | reverse complement strand
GCCTCCTTCCGCAACGCGTGAAACAAAGCGCGCAAGAAGATCAGGGTGTTGTTGTAGGTCTTCGCCGTCACACCGCGCTCTTCCTCCGACTTGAAGAAGCTCCGGCAAACCATCGACTGCACCTGCGACATTTCGCGGAGCGAGCCGTTGGAGTCCTTCACGAATTTCATGAATCGGGTAATCCAGTTCTCCGCTTGCCTGATGTAGCTGTCGCAAAGGGGCCGGCGGCGCGGCAGCGCGTTCCAGCGCACCGAGGCCCGTGGCTTGGGGATCGAAGATAAAAAGCGGGAAAGTGGGAAATCGGAAAACTCGAACTTTTAACCCCAGATTTCGCGGATCTCGCGGACGATCGAGAGTTTCTCAATTTTCCGATTTTGACCGTTTCCCGATTTTCGTCGCTGCGTTCTCTGCGACCTCCTGTAATAGGTTTGAAAGTATTTAGGTCTGGGGATCGCTTATTACCGGGCCAAATCTCCGGGTTCCGAGCTCGGGGCATTCGATCTATCCAATCAATTTTTGCCACGTAAGGCTCAAAAGGCTCATAAGGGAAGACTGTTGAATATGGAGAGCAATCTGGCTTCCGCGTAAGTCGCCCAAAGCGCCTGATCTGCAAGATATGTATCGTTTGAGAAACAATAACCTCGATTTCTCGCGCCTTATTAAGAATGATGTATCCCATACGATACATGGACTTTCTGGAAACAGGCACTCTGATCCGAGACGCACGGCGCAAAGCCGGCCTAACCCAAGCCGAGCTGGCCCAGCGTTTGGGTATGAGCAGGGCGACTATTTCCCAATTGGAAACCGGCGTGATCGCGGAGCTAGGCGTGCGGAAGCTGGCTGCGCTCTGTGATCGACTCGGCTTGGAAGTGGTCGTGCGTCCGCAAGCGACGCGGCTGACGTTGCATGAAGCTTACGCGCGCAATCGCCAGGAGCGTCAGGCGGCGTTCCTGGAAACCGACGCGACGCTGGCCAAGCTGGGAACGGAGGCTCGCGATGGCTAACATTTTTGTCCATCGCACCCTCGCTGGCACCCTCTCACGCGCGGAGCCGGCCAACCGGTTTACCTACGCGCCGGGACTGGCCCACGCGCAGGCGGTATCCTTGCTCATGCCGGTTTTGCCGGAGCCATATTTCGCGGAGCGAGCCGGGGTCCTGCATCCGGTCTTCGACATGAACCTGCCCGAGGGCGCCTTGCGCGAAGCCCTCAGCCGGATGTTCGCCAAGGCGCTGCCGGTCTTCGACGATCTCGCGCTGATGGAAATCGTCGGACGTTCGCTCATCGGCCGGCTCCGGTGCGGAGCCTCGGCGGCGGAGCTGGACGACGTGCCGGCCCAGAATCTCTCGGACCTGCTGGCCCAACGCGGCACCGGCGAACTTTTCAGAGACCTGCTCGAACGCTACGCGCGTTATTCCGGGGTCGCGGGCGTCCAGCCCAAGCTGCTGCTCCGCGATGACGGCAGCCTGCGTCCCGAGCTGTTCAGCCCCATCGCGCGGAGCGAGCGCCTGACCGCGCGCGGCGCGACCCACCTCCTGAAAGCCTTCGACCCGGCGAACTATCCGGCGCTCGCGGCCAACGAATTTCAGTGCCTGCAAACGGCGCGTACGGCCGGGCTTCCCGTGCCCACCGCGCAACTTTCCGGCGACGGTCAGGTTCTGATGGTGGAGCGATTCGATCTTAAACCTGACGGCGCGTATCTCGCGTTCGAGGATGGGTGCGCCCTCGACGGTCGCCTCGCGCGCGACAAATACGAGGGTTCCTACGAACAGCTCGCCGCCACGTTGCGCGGTGTCCTCGGCGGTCCGGATGGTGCGCAGGCGGGCCTCGCGCAGTTTTTCCGCTCACTCGTGTTTTCGGTTGCGGTGCGTAACGGCGACGCCCACCGCAAGAATTTCGGGGTGCTTTACGACGATGCGACCGGCCCGGTCTCGCTCGCCCCGACCTACGACGTGGTCACGACCGTTGCATATGTGCCGAACGACAGCCTCGCCCTGTTGCTTGAAGGCTCCAAACGCTGGCCCGATGGCCACAAGTTGCAGCGCTTCGGTGTGCAGCGCTGCCTGCTCGCCCCTCCGGTCGCACGTGCCGTCATCGCCGAAGTGGTAGAGGCCGTGGCGACGGCAGCCGAGCGGCTGGACTCCAACGCCATGCCCGATGCGGTTGGAACGTTGGGACGGATGAAAACGATCTGGCGCGCAGGCGTGGCATCGTTGCGTTACTAGCCCGACCGTCGTCCAGGGAGAAAGCAGAAAGAAGAAAGAAGAAATCGGAACAACAGACTCGGACTTTTTAACCGCGGATAGCGCGGATAGACAGAAAATATACGGACCGGCGTTTCTTCCTTCCATCCCATTTTTTCAATTTCTTCCTTTCCGTCGTTTTCCGATTTTCCAATTTTCCGAGGTTTTCCGATTTTCTCAGTCTACATCCGCTTCCTCCGCGTAATCTGCGGTGGATCGAACTCTGTTTCCTCTGTTATCTCCTGTGAAAAGATGGCCGGGGTTTGAAGTGGACCGAGGGAGTCATGTCGTGATTGATGACATTTAGACTTGGAAACCGGCGTCAGCTACCGAGTTCGCGATGGATCCATGGCGCGCTGGCACGATTTGCCTCAGTCAATTATCGCGAATGGTCTGAATGGTCACCGCGCATGGTCGACCCGCGCACAAGGCGTGAGCACCGGACAGGGTTCACGCGAAGCCGAGAAGTTCGCGAAGACCAGGCATTTCTTCGCGCGCTTCGCGCCTTCGCGTGAGATGGTTTGGGGCTTTGTGCCAACTGAACACCCAGGTTTCAGGCGTCTCAGCCCCCAGCGTTTTTCCTCCGCGATCTCTGCGGCCTCCTGTTAAATCCGGGGCTTGAGGATCGAAAGATAGAACCTTCAGACCCCGAACCAATACAATATGAAATACCTGGTGGCCGCGTATCGACATCTTGGTCTCGGCTGAGACCGATTATCACCTCGGTTGAATCGTGGGATGAATCTCGCGTCGGTTCAAAAATCAGAATGAACCATATCGGTCGTCGACTGAGATGCGTTTAAAAAATACGTCTACCACGTGTTTTTAAGCATCCTATGCGATGCCAATCGGTGGCCAGCCGATCCCTCACGTAACCGCGACATCCCGGCTACTTGGACGACGCTCTTGACTGGCGTGAATCGGTATGCACGGTATATACCGATGACCACGGCAACGGCAAAGGTTTTCAAGTCCGGCAATTCCCAAGCCCTCAGGCTTCCGAAGGCGTTTCGTCTCAGTTCCAAAACGGTGAAGCTGGTCAAGACCGCGGATGGGTTCGCGGTGAAGGATGAATCCGCCAGTGCTCGGCGCGCAAAAGCATTTGCCGCTCTGGCGGGCAGTTGCCCGAAGTTTCCAGAAGTGCCGGCGAATACGGCCACGAACGTCCCGCGTGATTGGGAATGATCTACCTGCCGGATACGAACGCCTTCTCAGCGTATCTGGCGGGACGATCGCCACCACTCACGGAGCGCATGCGGCTGGCATTCGCCGCGGGGGAGTTGAGGCTTTCCGTGATGGTGTTGGCCGAGCTGACGTTCGGTGCGGAAAAGATTCGCACGAAATTGGCGGATACCAAGTTCACCCGTCGGGTTGAAGCACTATGCAAGCAGTTGGAAGTCGAGCCGATGGGCGAGAGCTTTGCAGCGCATTACGCTGCGGTTCGACTGTATTTGGAGACGGCGGGGCAGAAGATCGGTGATCGCGACACGATCATCGCTGCGCATTCTTTGGCGCTGGGCGCCGTAATGGTAACTCGCAACGTGAACGAGTTTGCGCGCGTACCTGGCCTCAAGGTCGAGAATTGGGAGACGTTTTAAGTCTACGGGCTTTTTTTAATGAGCACCCTTTGGGGGTCACATCACAATCGCCGCGTGAAAAGCTAACCTCAGCATGGAGACGCAAATTGAAAAGGTTGAGCCGGTGGAAGCTCCGGCAGAAGTCCAATTGTTGCTCGAGAAGCTGGGTGATGCCGTCGATCGTTTGCCGAGTCGCCATTGATCGTTCCGAAGTTGCGAGACGTCAGGTCGCGTCTAGTTTCGACACGCGTATCAAGGTAAGCACTGCGGTTCGAATTTCGGGCGGGAGTTTCGTCCAAGCCACGATAATTTCGGCCAATTTTTGGCCAAGTGTGAGGGTTGCTGTGTCGGGGGATGGAGGGCTTGCTGTATCCGTAACATGCTGACCTTTTGCGTTTGTAAATCGTTCAATTCGATTCTCTTCGCCTGCTCCACTTACGAAAAAGCCGCTGGATAACCTCCAGCGGCTTTTTCGTGCCTAAATTCGCCGGCCCCGCGGAACGGTCGATCCAGCGCAGACGACGCCGTAGTCAGCCCGGCCGACGGAGACGGGTTAAGGCCCTCCACACTAAAGTGTGATGTCATGACGCGTGAAATTTCGCGCGACCTGAGTTTAGCTGGGGCAGTTACCCATGCTCATGGCTCGTCCCTTGCACTTTTTTCTCGCCTTCATCGTCGCCACCCTGGCCGTTTCGCTCGGCGCTGCACCGAAGCCGGGTGTCGTTACCGTGGAAATCTGCGAAGAGGGTTTGCCGGCGGATGGTACCTGGCCCACGGCGGCCATCACCACCGAAACGTATACCGAGGACGTGTTTGGCCTCTTCGCGCTACCGCAAAAATACATCTCAACCGGCGTCCGCGCGGATCGCGCCTTTCCCACGCTGGTCCGCGCTTCCGCCAGCGTGCAGCTGCCAGCCGGCCAGCATCGCGTGCTGCTGCGCTCCCGCGGTCAGGCCCGCCTCTGGCTTGATGGTATGCAAGTTCTCGATACGCCCTTCGATCAGCCGCGCCAACACGCCGTTGGCAACGCCGGCGAGCTTCCGGTCGAAGATCAAGAGGGGTTTCTCGACCTCGGCCACGGCCATCGTTTCGCGCCCCCCGGCAACCGGGAAAAAATGACCGAGGTCTCGTTCTCAGGCGCCGCGACAACCGTCGTGCTGGAAACCCTCATCGGCGCGAAGGACCCCAAGAGCAAACGCCCTTTCCGCCCCGAACTCGGCGAAACCATCGTCGCCGTTTCTCTCGAGGGCTCAACGGATTGGTTTTTGCTTTCTCCCGGCCAGCGCACCGTACGTTACACCGACGCGGAATGGACCGCCTACGAGGCGGAACGCCAAGGCCGGCTCAATGCCATGGACGCCGCCGCCTATCTCAAGGCCACCAACGACGAACCGGTGCCCGCCCTTCCGGCCGGGTTTCCCGCGCAGAATGCCATCGATCATTTCCTCGGCGCCCGCATCGCCCAAGCCGCGGCCGAAAGCGAGCCGCTCAAGGGCAAGGGCGGCATCGATTTCCACCGCGAGATCAAGCCGCTCCTCGAAGCGCAGTGCTACAGCTGTCACCAGGGCGCGAAGGTCAAAGGCGGCTTGCGCCTCGATCTCCGCTCCGAGGCGTTCTTCGGCGGCAACGCGGATGGTCCCGCGGTCGTCCCCCACAAGCCCGACGAAAGCGCGATCATTCAGCGCATCACTAGCAGCGATCCCGACGAAATCATGCCGGCCAAGGGCGATCCACTTCCCGCAAAGGACATCGCGTTGTTGAAACGCTGGATGAAGGAGACCGACGACCGCCTCAGCCTCCCGTA
>CAYVDZ010000335.1:0-476 GCA_964450575.1 uncultured Opitutus sp. | reverse complement strand
CACCGAGGGCGCCGCCTGGCCGGAGTTCGCCATCTCCACCTTCACGCTCACGCCGCTGGCCGACGACCTCACCTTTCTGCGCCGGGTCACGCTCGACACGGCCGGCGTGACGCCGTCCGAGGCCGAGATCGCCGCTTTCCGCGCCGACCGCTCACCCGATCGCCGCAACCGCGTCATCGACCGGCTGCTCGCCGACCCGCGCTGGGCGGATCACCAAATGGGTTACTGGCTCGATGTGCTTGCGGAGAATCCCAACCTGATCAATCCGACGCTCAATAACACGGGGCCGTTTCGCTGGTGGATCTACGAGGCGCTGCTCGATAACAAGCCGCTCGATCTGTTCGTCACCGAACTGCTCCGCCTCGAGGGCAGCGAACGCTTTGGCGGGCCCGCCGGTTTCGCGATCGCGTCGCAAAACGACGTCCCCATGGCGGCCAAGGGCATCATCGTGAGCTCCGCGTTTCTCGGCGTCGAAA
>CAYVDZ010000334.1:0-6116 GCA_964450575.1 uncultured Opitutus sp. | reverse complement strand
CACGCACGGTGTCCAATCCCGTGTAGGCCACCACGATTTCGTGGAGGCCAGCGGGTAGGTCACTCAAGACGAAGCGGCCCGAAGAATCGGTGATCGCGCTCCGATTAAGCGCGGGGATTTCAACCATTGCGCCTTCCAGCAAGTTGCCCGTGGCGCGATTGCCAACCGTGCCGCTGAGCGTCGCGGTCGTTGAGCTGGCGTCGGCTGCAAGCAGACCCGTGACCAAGCAAAATCCAGGAAGGAGGCTTAGGATTGAGCGCAAGGCTGCGCCAACACGAGGGAAGGGGTACATGGCGCTGAGATCATGGGAACGTGACGCCGAGTCAATGACGTTTAGATGAATTTATAACACATAATAGATGAACGACGTGATCGATGAAGGAGCGGTGAAATGTTTCGAGATGGTGACGGAAAACCAGCCTCATACCTGCGACTGATATGACTTTGGCGAGGCAGCGCCGGTCGGCCCTGACCTCCATATGCGTTAACCTAATCCATTTACTCACCCGATTGTCACCGCGAGCCCAAGGAACGAGGGCGTGGCGATTCATCTGGATTGCCGCGGTCGCCAAGGCTCTTGCAATGACAAACAGGAGTGGGTGAAACCGGGTCAGGCCGCGTTCTGCCGGAGGCTGAAAGCGGCCTATGGGTGAAACCAAGGAGTCAGGTTGCTAATCTTTCACTCATTACAGAGACCGATCCGTTCGGCCCAGCTCGTGACACCACGGCGCTGAAACCCGAATCCGATTTATATTTAAGCGCGCGCTCCGCCGTGCTCGAAAGCTCACCGTGCGCCCCATTGTGTTCGACGGCATTGCGGTCCGCGGCGACCCCAATGCGCGTCTGACGAGAGCAACGTCAACCGCCACGAAGCTAAGAGCCGGGGCTAGAGGCATTCGGTATCTCCACGAACAACTTGCCGATCTTGACGACGCAATTTTATTTTATCTACCTGTGCACTTGATTCCCCCAATGAGAAATTCGAACGCCATAGGAATGGTGCATCAGAAGCCCAAGAATGCCGCTTGTGGGCATTTCGTCAGCCAACCGTTCGAAATTCTCGCTGATTGTCGATGTGAATCCCCCGCCGGAGCAATAAACAGGGTTTAGGGGAATCAAGTGCATACCTAGATTATTTTAAAATAGTTTGACGGGACTTTCGCGGCTTAGGCGTCTATAAGTAAGCCGACGCAAGTCCGCCACCCCAATACCCCCAAATTCCAACTCTGCTCTGCAGCAACGGATGCCCTGTTTCTGTTCTGTCACGCAGGTTGCGGCTGACATGGCGATCTCGCTAACGACGGACGCCGAGCGCCACGGCGCCGTGAGCCCAGCAGGCGCGTCGTGGCTCGCGCTATGTCGACGATTCACCCGCGGAGACTCCCCGCACGAATCGCCGTCCGCCGAATCGCGGGCCTACTTGCACTCGCGTTCGCGCCCCACGTGTACGGACAAACCGCTCCCGCGGCGCCTTCCCCTTCAACCTCGGAAACCCTCACGCTATCTCCTTTCGTCGTCCAGTCCGACAAAGACACCGGCTACGCCGCCACGAGCACGCTGGCCGGCAGCCGACTTAACACCGAACTGAGAGACACCCCAGCGGCGATCTCCGTAATGACCCGGGAGTTTCTCATCGATATAGGCGCGGTCAATGTCACCGAGGCACTCACCTATGGCCTCAACACTGAAAAGGACTTTTCCGACTTCACCGGCAATGGACTCTATAGTAACGACCTTCTGATCCAGATGCGTGGCTTTGTCGGTGCCTCGCTCGGTCGAAACTACTTCGGTTGGTTCGGATCGCACGACAGCTACAATGTCGAACGGCTCGACTTCTCCCGCGGTCCGAACTCAATCCTGTTCGGGGTCGGCGGACCCGGTGGCATTGTCAACACCACCACAAAGCAGGCGAACCTCGGTCGCGACCACACCGAAGTCCAGGCGCGCGTGGCGACCTGGGATGACTATCGGTCGACCTTCGACGTCAACCGCTCGCTGGGAAAAAAGCTAGCTGTCCGGGTGAATCGAGTCTGGCACGAGAAGAAATCATGGCGCGACTTTGAATACCACGACCGGCTCGGCGGCGCCCTGGCGGTTACCCATCGTCCGTTTCAAAAGACGACCGTCCGGATCGATGCGGACTGCGGGAGAACGCCGGAAATATATTCACCAATTATAATTTCGACCGCGAAAGCCGTCTCCGCGACTTTGGTTTCGGCGGCGGCGCCAATTACCGGGGCGACACCGTACTCGGCTATGATGCCACCAACGGCAACAAGCCCATCTACGGCAGCCACCATGTGCTCGTGAACGGAATGATCCGCTACGGCCGAAAGATCACCACCAGGATGCTGGACTGGCGCATCCAGATCAACATCGACAACCTCTTGAACGAAGACCAGCTGCTCGTCACGGACGCGAACGAGACCCGCGCGTATCGTTTCGTCTACCTCACGCCGCGTCGCTGGAGCGTCTCGAACACGATTAGCTTCTAATCGTCCCGAATCTTAAAGCGCGGGCCTTTGGGTCCGTCTCAAGATTCGATCCGTCGCGGGGAGTCCTCGCGACGGACTTTCTTTGCTTAAGCGCTCGGGATGTTGCTCTGCGCCCGGAACCGGAACACGTAATTCCTTTTGTTCATGAGCGATCCTGCTCCGGGGTGTTGTTTCTATTCCGAGACAGCCGGTCAAAGTTTCTGCCTGGCTCCACGATTTAACCTTATCTGATTCAGCGGCATGTCACTCCCTCAACCCAACCTGTCATGGGTTGTTTTTTCCGGCTCGAATATTGCCTCATGAACAAAAAGGCGCTCACCGAAGCAGATATTCGCACCAAGTTCATTACGCCCGCGTTGACGGGGGCAAACGGTGAAAAATGGAATGTGATGTCCCAGATTCGTGAGGAAGCGTACTTCACCAAGGGTCGCGTGATCGTCCGGGGAAAAACCGTGAAGCGTGGAGATGCGAAAAAGGCCGACTATATCCTGTCCTACAAACCGAATCTCCCGCTCGCCGTCATCGAGGCCAAGGACAACACGCATTCGGTCGGCGCGGGCATGTCACAGGCCCTCGAATACGCCGAGATCCTAGACGTACCCTTCGCCTACAGCTCGAATGGCGACGCGTTTCTCGAACACGATCGCACGGCGAAGAGCGGTGTCGTCAGCCGCGAGTTTCCACTCGATCAATTTCCGAGCCCGGAGGAACTCTGGTCCCGATATTGCGCCGCCCGTGGACTGACTCCGGACCAGCGCCAAGTCGCGACGCAGGACTATTACGACGATGGCTCGCAGAAGGCTCCACGCTACTATCAACTCGTCGCCATCAACCGCACGGTTGACGCGATTGCACAAGGCGCGGGCCGCATCCTCCTCGTGATGGCGACCGGAACCGGCAAGACCTACACTGCATTCCAGATCATCTGGCGGCTGTGGAAATCAGGCGCGAAAAAACGCATCCTGTTCTTGGTCGACCGCAACATCCTGGCCGACCAAACGAAGACGAACGACTTTAAGCCGTTCGGCACCGCGATGACGAAGATCACGAATCGCACGGTCGACAAATCGTTCGAGATTTACCTTTGCCTGTATCAGGCAGTGACCGGCACGGAAGAAGAGTCCAATATCTACAAGCAGTTCTCGCGGGACTTCTTTGATCTGATCGTCGTCGACGAGTGTCACCGCGGCAGCGCTGACGACGATGCTGCGTGGCGCCAGGTGCTCGAGTATTTCGCGTCCGCCACCCAGATCGGTCTCACCGCGACGCCCAAGGAAACGAAAGAGGCTTCCAACAGCGACTACTTCGGCGAACCCATTTACACGTACTCCCTCCGCCAAGGCATTAACGACGGCTTTCTTGCGCCGTACAAAGTCGTCCGGATTGGACTCGATAAGGACCTCGACGGCTGGCGTCCCGACGCCGGCCTGGCCGACAAATACGGCCATTTGATCGAAGACCGGGAATACAACGATCGTGACTTTGATCGGAATCTGATTCTGGAGAAGCGCACGACCTTGGTTGCCACCAAGATCACCGAGTTTCTCAGGGGCACCAATCGCTGCGCGAAGTCCATCGTTTTCTGCGAAAACATCAATCACGCCGAGCGCATGCGGGCCGCCCTCGTCAACGCCAATCCCGATCTTGCGGCGGCCAATGCGAAATACGTGATGCGCATCACCGGCGACAACGACGAGGGCAAGGCCCAGCTCGATAACTTCATCGATCCGGAATCCACCTACCCGGTGATCGCCTGCACGTCGCGACTCATGACGACCGGCGTCGATGCGCAGACCTGTCATCTGATCGTCCTCGACCGCCGCATCAATTCGATGACCGAGTTCAAGCAGATCATCGGTCGGGGCACCCGCATCAATGAAGATTACGGGAAGCTCTTCTTCACGATCATGGATTTCAAACGCGCAACCGCGCTCTTTGCGGATCCTGCCTTCGACGGCGATCCGGTCCAGATCTTCGAGCCCAAGCCCGGTGAACCACCCATTCCGCCGGACGATTACGAACAAACGGACAAATTAGAGCCGGACGCCCTCGCGGAGACTTCGTCGTCCGACGAGGCCACCGGCTCGATCTCCACAAAATACTTCGTAGACAACGTCGAAGTCCGGGTCGCGACCGAGCGTGTCCAATATCTCGATACCAATGGGAAACTCATCACCGAGTCCCTCAAGGATTATTCCCGCAAAGCCATCCGCGGCGCCTATGCCTCGCTCGATGGTTTCCTCAGCGCGTGGAACGATGCGGATCGCAAACACGCCGTTCTCGAAGCGCTCGCCGCACAGGGCGTTTTCATCGACGAACTTGCCGAGCAAGTCGGGCGCGATTACGACGCGTTCGACCTTGTATGCCACGTCGCCTTTGATGCGCCGCCGCTTACCCGCCAGGAGCGCGCCAACCAGGTGAAAAAGCGCAACGTCTTCGCGAAACACGGCGCGCAAGCCCGTGCGGTCCTCGAAGCCCTGCTCCAGAAATATGCTGATTCCGGCCTCGTAAGCGTCGAATCGCTCGAAATTCTCAAAGTTGATCCCCTCGCCACGTTTGGTACTCCGCTCGAGATCGTGAAGCTCTTCGGCGGCAAGCCCGGCTACCTCGCCGCCATTGCGCAGCTGGAGTCCGAGCTCTATCAACCCGCCGCTTGACCGACAGAATTTTCGCCGCCGCATGTATCTTGTCTACTTCGACGAATCTGGAAATTCGGGCACCAATCTTACCGATCCACAGCAACCCGTTTTCGTTCTCAGCGCTCTGGTGGTTCCTGAGTCATCGTGGCAGCAAGTAGAGGCCGACCTCGAAAAAGTTTTGGAGAAGCACGTTCCTTCGCCGCGCGCGACTAACTTCGAGGTTCATGCAGGTGATCTCCGCCAAGGCACCGGGGACTTCAAGGGCGTGGCTATCGCGAAACGCGTCGGCCTCCGCGACGAGTGGCTTCAAGTCGCCGCCGCCCACAAGCTTCGCTTCATCTACCGCGCCATCACCAAAGCCCGCTACGAGCGATGGATGAAGTCCGCCTTTGGCCAAAACATTTCAGTCAACCCGCACCTCGCTGCGTTCCCGTTGGTCGCCCAAGTCATAAACAGCTATCTTCGTAGCCTCTCTACCGACGCGCTTGGCATCATTATTTCTGATGACAACCGCGAGGTTGTAGACGACATCGAACGCTTTTTGAAATTGCTGCGCGCAACATCGGGAACCTTGCGACTGGACCGCATCATCGAGAAAGGATTCTTCATCGACTCCAAGAAGAGCCTCCTGATCCAACTCGCTGATTTGTGCACCCTTCATGCCCGTAAAGACGAGGAGCGGAAGATTGGTCTCCCCCCAAAATCCATCGATGACACGGGCATTGCCCTCCTCAAGAGCATCGTTCATCGCGGGGAAGAGTCCTTCCCCGACGTCATTCAGTGGCTGCAACAGGTGCAAAAATAAAAGGAGCGGCGAGGAATCCCAGGGGGACTCGGGTCGCCTAAGGGGCGGCCACTCTCGTCGCTCCTCCGAATAGAACGACATTTACCACCTTTATCAAGCTGGTTTCCAAATCCCGCCTTCCCTCGGGTGCATCTCCGAGTTGACGCCAGGACTAATTCCAAAGGAAGCGTGCGGACT
>CAYVDZ010000333.1:0-6132 GCA_964450575.1 uncultured Opitutus sp. | reverse complement strand
GCTACAGCCGCTTTATCGAGGGTCTCAAGGCCGCCAATATCCAGCTCGACCGCAAGGTCTTGTCTGACCTCGCGATTCGTGACGAGGTGGCTTTCAACGGTCTGGTCAAGCAAGCCCAAGACGCGTTGAAGTCCAAGGCGGACGCCGCCAAGGCCTGATAAACAACGCGAGCCGTCACGGCTCGCCTCCCCGTGCAGAGTTTCCGGAGGACGGGTCCCGCCGCGCGGGATGCCGTCCTTCTTTTTTGTCCGGTCGGCAGACTCCCCGCGTTGCGGTAAACTCTCATCAGAAAGCGTTTCTTCGGCTCGCCCACGCTTGGCTGTCTGTGTCTTTCTGGTTCAACTCTCCCGTTTTCCATGCAAGATCTCCTTTCTGCCCTCCTCGCCAAAGCCGCCTCCGAGCTGCCGGCGTTGCAAACCCGCCCGGAGTTCGAGGCCGCCAAGGCACGCTATGTCGGCCCCAATGGCGAACTCACCGCGCTCATGAAACAGATGGGCGCCGTGCCGAAGGAACAACGCCCCGCGGTCGGCAAACTCATCAACGAGACCAAGACCGCATTGCAGATCCAGCTCGATCGCGTGCTCGCTCGCATCGCGGACTCCGAACTCGCCGCGCAACTCGGGCCTCCGGTCGATCTCAGCCTCCCGTCGCCCGACGTCGGCCCCGGCACCTATCATCCGCTGACGCTCGTACGTGAAGAGATGTGTCGGATCCTGCGCAAGGTCGGCTTCACGGTCGCGGATGGTCCGGAGGTGGAGACGGAATATTATTGTTTCGACGCGCTGAACACACCGAGCGATCACCCGGCGCGGGACGAGAAAGACACGTTTTATTTCCCGGAGAACGCGCGTTTCAGCAATGTCTCCAAGAAGACGCCGGACGAGAAGTATCTTCTGCGCACCCATACATCATCGGTGCAGATCCGCACCATGCTGCAGGGCTCGCCGCCGATCCGGATTGTGTCGCCGGGACGCGTGTATCGTCGCGACACCAGCGACGCCACGCACAGTGCGAACTTTCATCAACTCGAGTGTCTCTACGTCGACAAGAGCGTCACCGTGCGCGACCTCAAGGCGCTGCTCGATTACGTCTTTGCCTCGCTGCTTGGCAAGGAAACCAAGACGCGCTTCCGTCCGCATTATTTCGGATATACCGAGCCGAGCTTCGAGGTGGACCTCACTGCGACGCACCTGCCAAAGGTGAAGAAACCGTGGATCGAAATCGGCGGTTGCGGCATGGTTGATCCGACGGTGTTTGAAGCCGTGGGCTACGACCCGGAAGTCTGGAGTGGATACGCGTTCGGCATGGGCCTTGAGCGCCTGGCGATGCTGCTCTACGGCATCGATGACATCCGTTACTTTTATCAAAACGACCTCCGCTTTCTGAAGCAGTTCGGCTGACGCAGTTCGCAACGAGGTACGAGGATGACACTATAGTCACCACCCTAACCAAGGTGTTCGCGCCTCTATACTTTATATACTCCAGCCGACGCTAACATGACAGACGAACGCCGACTTCGGACCTCGTCTTATAACGACTCGCATCCCGCTACTCGCTATCCACTCCTTTCCCGATGAAACTTTCTCTCAACTGGCTTCGCGATTATGTTCAGCTCGACGCTTCCGTCGAAGAGATCTCGCGCGCGATCACGTTCCTTGGCTTCGAGGTCGAGGGCGTGTTTGTCACCGGAGCACCCAAACTCGAACATGTCTTCGTCGGAGAGATTCTGACTCGCGACAAGCATCCGAACGCCGATAAGCTCTCGCTGTGCACCGTTGATGTCGGCCCGGCCGGCGGGGTGAAGACGATCGTCTGCGGCGCGCATAATTGCGACGCCGGCAATCGCGTGCTCGTCGCGCTTCCTGGCGCCGTTCTCCCCGGCAATTTTCAGATCAAGCTCTCGAAGATCCGTGGTCAGGCGTCCGAGGGCATGATGTGTTCACCCGATGAAATCGGCATGGGCCGCGACCATAGCGGCCTGTTGATTCTCGATCGGGCGCACGCGCTCGGGACCCCGATGAACCAGGCGCTTCCGCCTGGGGATACCGTGCTCGATGTCGAGATCACGCCGAATCGCCCGGACTGCCAGTCCCACCTTGGCATCGCGCGCGAACTCGCCGCCTGGTTCAAGCTGCCGCTCCTTTACCCGCAGGAAAAATTCCGTGGTGGCTTTGAGGATACGGTTGAACCTCGCCCTGATCTGTTGCGGGCGGTTCGCGTGGAGGCTCCCGCGGATTGTCCGCTTTATAGCGCCCACGTCATCACCGGGATCAAGATCGGACCGAGTCCGGCCTGGATGCAGGAACGGCTCAAGGCGGTCGGGTTGCGTCCCATCAACAATGTCGTCGATGTTGGTAACTACGTGATGCTCGAAACCGGCCATCCGTTGCATGCCTTCGATGCGAAGAAGCTGGCGGGTAATCAAATCATCGTCCGCCACGCCAAGGAGGATGAGAAGATGGTCACCCTCGATGGCAAGGAACGGGTCTTGAATAGTCGGATGCTCGTCATCGCCGACGCGGAGAAGCCGGTCGTCGTAGCCGGAATCATGGGCGGCGAGCATTCCGGAGTGTCCGACGATACCACCGATCTCGTGCTTGAGTGTGCCATCTTCAAGCGGCAGTCGATTCGCTGGACGTCACGTAAGCTGTCGCTTTCGTCGGATTCATCCTATCGGTTCGAACGCGGGGTCGATCCGCATTCGGCTTTGGAGGCGGCCTATCGCGCCATTGATCTCATCCTGGAAACCGCGGGTGGCCAGGTGGTCGGTCCGGCGTATCAGGTTGGCGGTGACGTCCCCTGGCAGCGGGAAATCGTCGTTACGCACGACTATATTACGGAGCGACTGGGTTTTGATATACCGGCCGAGGACATGCGGGCGGCGTTCGAGTCGCTGGAACTGACAATCACGCGCGAAGAGGAGACCGAGCATCCGGCTCGCGGCCCGGCGTGGACGGTCAGCATTCCGAGCTGGCGCGACGATCTTGATCGTCCGATCGATCTCGTGGAGGAAGTCTTGCGGCTTTACGGCACGGAGAAGATTCCGGCCACGGTGGTGCAGTCGCCCGGATTGCTCGTGGAGGATGATCCGATCGTGGTCTTCAACCGGCGCGTCACCGACTATCTGGTCGGCCACGACTTCCATGAGTGCGTGAACTATACGCTGCGGCCGGCGAAGGAAGTGGCGACGTGGATCTCGCAAGCCGCGGTGGCTGAACTCGCGCTGGCGAATCCATTCGTGGAGGATCAATCGCATCTGCGTCCGACGCTGATTTCGGGTTTGCTGCAGTCGTTGCAGCTCAACCAATCGCGGGGCGTGAGCGTTTCCCGGCTGGCTGAAACGGGGCGAATCTTTGTGGAGCGCGATGGACACACGCTCGAGTGCGCCGCGGTGGCCTTTATCATGGCGGAGACTCCGGGTGACCGCACGTGGGTGAAGCGCGAGGAGGTCGATTTCTACGCGGTGAAGCACCATGTCGCCGCGTTGGGAGCGGCGGCTGGCGTCGATCTCGCGCGGGTATCGCTCACGGGCGTCACGGGCGCGACCGGCTGGCAGGAAGGCCATTCGGCGTCGGCGGGAGATGTGGCGCAGGGCTGGTTTGCGCGCTTTGGCTTGTTGAATCTTGCGCTGGTCAAACAGCTCGGGATTGAAGGCAAAGTCTACGCGGGCATGTTTGCAATTCTGCCGGAGAAATTGAGCCGGGACGCGACGCGGCGTCGTTATTCCGACTTCAGTTTGTTTCCGGCAGCCCTGCGTGATTTGGCGTTGGTGGTCGATACCGCGACGCCTGCGGTTGAAGTCGAGGCGGCGATTTCGAAAGCCGTCCGGACGGCGGCTGCGAACACGTTCGCGGTGGAAAGCGTCGTGGTCTTCGACGTTTACCAAGGCGCGGGATTGCCCGAAGGAAAGAAGAGCCTGGCGTTCAGCCTGGTCTTCCGCGCGGCCGAGCGGACGCTGACCGATGAAGAAGTGAACGTCGTGTTTTCGAAGGTGCAGGAGGACTTGGCGGCGACCACGTCGTATCAAATCCGAAAATGATCTCGGCGCCACCGCGGAAAGCTCAACTCCGGGTTTTAGTTCAACCATCGCCGGGCGGATGAAACGAATGGCGCTTTGCTTCCCCTCCCGTTAACTCCGGCTTTTTGTCACCATGTCTGCTCCCTCTGATCTCAACATTGATCGCGTGGCGAAGCTCGCCCGCATCGCGCTTACTCCCGAGGAAAAGGCGATCTTCTCGCAGCAACTCGGCAGTGTGCTGCATCACATCGAGCAGCTCGGTCAGGTCGACGTCGCGGGCGTCGAGCCCTCGGCGCATGCGTTTGCGGTGGACAACGTCTGGCAGGAGGACGTGGCGCGACCCGGATTGACCGTCGAGCAGGCGTTGCGCAATGCACCGGCCCAGCGGGATAACATGATCGTTGTGCCCAAAGTGGTGGAGTAAAACAGCGCGCGCACTTTTTGTATGTCCGAACTTTTTTTTCAGCCAATCAGCGAACTCGCCGCGCGACTCGATACGAAAGAGCTTTCTGCCGTCGAGCTGACTCAGGCCGTTCTGGCGCGGACGAAGGCGGTCGAACCGCAGGTGGGCGCGTTCAACTCGTTTGACGAGGCGGATGCGCTGGCGCAGGCGGCGGCTTCGGATGCGCGGCGCGCCGCCGGGCAATCGCTTGGAGCGCTCGATGGGATTCCGGTGGGTCTGAAAGACGTGATCGCGGTGAAAGACCAGCCGCTGACGGCCTCGAGCAAGATGCTCGCTAACTTCATCTCGCCGTACGATGCGACCGTGACGACCCGACTCAAGGCGGCCGGCGCGGTGCTGCATGGTCGGTTGAATTGCGATGAGTTCGCAATGGGATCGTCGACGGAGAACTCGGCGTTTCAGCCGACGCGTAATCCTTGGGATACTACACGCGTCCCCGGCGGTTCCTCGGGTGGGAGCTCCGCGGCGCTCGCGGCGGGGGAGGCGATCGCGACGCTCGGTTCGGATACGGGTGGATCGATCCGGCAGCCGGCGGCCTTGTGCGGCGTGGTGGGATTGAAGCCGACCTACGGATTGATCTCCCGTTACGGGCTGATTGCGTATGCGTCGTCGCTTGACCAGATCGGGCCGTTTACGCGCACGGTGGAGGATGCGGCGATCGTGTTGGGGGCGATTGCCGGGCATGACGAACGCGATTCCACGTCGTTCAAGGCGGCGATTCCCAATTACCGGGCGGAACTGGACACACGCCGCGGTCCCTGGAAACTCGGGATTCCGAAAGAGTACTTTGGCGAAGGCCTTGATCCGGAAATCGGTGCCGCGGTGGAGCAGGCGATCGCGTTTTATAAAAATCAGGGCTGCGAGATCCGCGAAGTGTCCTTGCCGCACACGCAGTATTGTCTGGACGCTTACTATATCGTCGCGACGGCAGAAGCCTCGTCGAATCTGGCGCGCTATGATGGCATCCGTTATGGTCATCGCTCGAAGCACGCGAAGGACGTCGTTGACGGCTATTTCCAATCGCGCGCGGAAGGGTTTGGGGCGGAGGTGAAGCGCCGGATCATTCTGGGGACGTATGTGCTCTCGAGCGGTTACTACGATGCTTACTACCTGCGCGCGCAGAAAGTCCGGACGCTGATTCGTCAGGATTTTATCAATGCGTATAAGGACGTGGATGCGCTGATCACGCCGACCTCGCCGATCCCCGCGTTCAAATTGGGAGAGAAGTCGGATCCGCTCACGATGTACTTGTGTGACATCTATACGATCGGCGTAAATCTCGCGGGTTTGCCGGCGATCAGCGTGCCCTGTGGTTTCACGAAGGGTCAGCTTCCGATTGGATTACAACTCATCGGCCAGCCGTTTCAGGAAGCAAACCTGCTGGCCATCGCGCAGTCCTATGAGCGAGGGCACGCGTGGAGTGCCAAGCATCCCAACCTTTCATGAACGTAACGGGCAGTCCGCTCCCCGCCACTCGTTCCCTGCCTCCATTTTTATGAATTACGAAGCTGTCATCGGGCTTGAAGTCCATGTTCAGATCAAGACTCACTCGAAGGTCTTCACGCGGGTGGCGACGGGCTATGGCCATGAGCCGAATACGTTGACGGATCCGACGGTCTTGGCGTTGCCCGGGGCGCTGCCGGTGATGAAC
>CAYVDZ010000332.1:0-6149 GCA_964450575.1 uncultured Opitutus sp. | reverse complement strand
CGAAGAGATGTTCCAGATGGCGTGGTCCGACGGGCAGCTCGACGAGAGCGAGATGCGCGTCATTCGCGAGTTCTCGCGGTCCTGGGGCATCGACCCCGCGCGGCTCAGCGAATGGACCGAGCTCTACAATTTCGGCGACTCGGGCAAGCTCGAGCGCTGGTTCCGACGAATCGGTTTCTTCCTCTTCCCTGCGAGGTAACGGTCGAACATGCAGCAGCCTCCGAACCACGGCTATCCGCCGCCCGGCCAACCGCTTCCCAATTCTCGTTGGTACCTGCCAGATTCGGCGCGTGCGGCCTAACTCCCATGATGGCGAAGCCGAGATCTTCCGGCACCCGGAAACCGAGGCGGCGTAACCGTGCGAGTGTCTCCGGCATGGCACCAATCACACAGTCCGGCCGCTCCTCCGCCATCCACCGCTCCAGCGCTGCCAACGCCGGCACTTCCGTCTCGCAGAGCAACGGCTGGAGCCGCTCCCCAGGTTCACGCCACTGCTGCTCCGCCAAATAGGCGCCGAGAAAGTTGTGATCCGTGCGAACGTCGCCGCCCCGGTGAATCACAAACCCAATCCGGAGATAACCCAGCGAGCGCAGCTCCCCGAGCAGCATCCGCATCGAACGTGCGTGTTGGACGGATACACGATGCAGCGCCGGCCGAAGGATCGAATAGCCAATCGCCACGACACTGAAGCGTTCCCACGGCAGCGGCAGGTAATCACCAGGCTCGAAAAGCGGGGCGAGAATCAGTCCGCTGATCCCTCGAGCATCCAGCAGCTGCGCCAAACGATCCGGCTTCATCTCCGGAACATACGCGTTGATTAGCGCCAGCTTCAGACCCAGCGCCTCCGCATGCGCCCGCGCCGCCTCATACGCCAGTCGGTAGCCGTTTCGGTCCATGATTTGCCGGAACGCGGCCGGAAGCAGATAACCAATGGTGCCGCGAAATACCTCCCGGCCGTGACGATAGGCCGACAACGCCGACAACATCGGGTCGGGTTGGTAACCCAATCGTTCCGCCGCCGCCCGCACGCGGTCCATCGTCTCCGGAGCCACCCGTCGATCCCGCCGCAATGCCAGTCCGACCGTGGTGAAATGGACGCCCGTCGCTTCCGCCAATTGTCGCAAGGTGACACGCGCGCCCGTCATCGTGACGCCACCAGGACAGAGGGTGCGGGACGTGTCAATCGTCTCATTCTACAGGTAGGAAACTGAAGACTTTGACGTCTTAGTTAAGTTCCCGGAGGGTTGACACCTCCCGACGGTCTCAGCCTCGCGCAGCGCGCGTCCGCCGAGCGCTCGCTCCCCAACCCTGCATTGATCCGACCTAAAATTCGATGAACTCACCCCTGCTCCGTTTCCCACCTGCCGTTGCCCTGAGTTTTGCTTCGTTCGGGCTCGCTCTGGCCACGTTCGCCCAAACCGCCCCCGCACCTCGTCCAACCTCACCGGCGGCCAACGCCACCGCCGAGGAAGCCGTGCAGTTGTCCCCCTTCGAAGTCGTCGGGGAAGATGATCGCAGTTATCAGGCCGCCAATACCCTGGGCGCCACCCGCACCAACGTCGCCATCCGTGATCTGCCCATGCAGATGAACGTGGTGACGGAACAGCTCATGATCGACCGCGCGCTTTTCGATCTGGAGCAAGTGCTCGACGTCATCCCCGGCACCGCGCGGGCGTTCAACGAGTTCATTCCGCAAGTAAACATCCGCGGTTTCAACAGTTCCGCCGCCATGCGCAATGGTGTCCGCGGCCTCACCACGCCCGATATGACGTCCATCGCCCGCGTCGAGACGCTCAAAGGTCCCGCGGCATTGCTCTACGGCCAGACTCAGCCCGGCGGCGTGATTAATTATATCACCAAAAATCCTTCGCCTATCCGCAAAACGACCGTGCGACTCAGCGCCGGAAGCGAAGCGCTCTTCCGCGCCGAACTTGATACCACCGGCCCAATCAATCGTGCGAAAACCCTCAACTACCGCCTCGGCGTCACTTATTATACGGTCGAGAAAGGCGAGCGTCAGCGCAGTCTCGATCGCGTGGCCATCGCTCCGATGGTGCAATGGAAACCGTTTCAGCACACCAATATCATCGTTCGCTTTAGCCGCACCCATGACAACATCCGGCCCGCCGAGGGGCTGGCGCTAAAGCCCACCGGCGCCATTAACCGGGGAGGCGATCCGTCCTATTTCACCGCCTTCAACCCGCTCGATCCCGTTAGCTCCCCGCAGTGGGTCGATGATGCCGGTCCGGACTTCATCAAGGACAGTCCTGCGTCTTACCGGGATTACCGGCCCATCGTCTGGGAACTCGAGGCTACCCAGCGGCTCAACGCCAAAATGGATCTGCGGTTCAACTTCGCCTACCACCGCCGCGCCCGGGCCAGTATCCGCGAAGGTGGTACGGGCTTGATCAACCCCTGGACCCAGTCGAATCCCACCATCGCATTCCTCGGCGGCTTTAACAGCTGGAATATCGACAACACCCGGGGCGATCCTTTCCCCGCAGCGCTGCATCGTTACGAGTTTATCGGCCGCGGCGGCATTCCTGCAACCGGAGATCCCCTGGCCGACACCCGCCTGCTCAACGGTCAACCGTATGCCTACAATCCCGCCGTTCCCACGCTCGCCTATACTCCCGGCGTCAGCGGCTGGCGTCGCACCAACTGGATCGGCAACAATCGTCGCGAGCGCCGAATCAGCGGACAAATCGACCTCGTGACCCGCTTTAAGTTTGCCGGCATCGATAACACCCTGCTCACCGGCTTCGAGCATAGCCAGGAACGGGTCTGGCAAAACAACAGCACGCTCGTCCGCGACAACACTCTCAGCAACGCCGGCACCACGCTGTATAATATTCCCGGGACCACCACCATGGTGACGAACGTCGTGGATTACTTCTACAATATCTACAGCCCCGCGTCGACCGCGGCTCGTGATGCCTTTGCCGCCCGCAATGTTCTCCCTCTGGATCAATTCCGCAGCAACGGGTCAAACAACGACCAGCGCTTCACCAGCAATTCCCTTTACGTCAATTGGTCGGCCACGTTCATGAAAAACCGGGGTCGTCTCGCCGTGGGCGGTCGCTATGACGACGTCTCCGCTCGCAACAGCACGAAGAACCCCGGCACCAACTCGATCACGTTCGACGGCGTCACCACGAGCTCGATCGAAGGCGCCCGGACCCGCACCACCCCGCAGGCGGGCCTGTCGTATCGCGTGACCGATCCGATCTCGCTCTACGTGCTCTACAGTCAATCCGTCAATCCGCGCGTCACCTTCCAGCCGGCCCGAACCGCCGCCCGGGAAACGACCCTCCTCGCCCGCTACAGCCAGGATGGATTGCCCGCACCCAATCTCGACGCGTTGCCATGGGGCGAACTGCTCGAACCCGAGTTCGGACGCAGTTTCGAATACGGTATCAAGACCGATCTGTTCAATAACCGCGCCATGATCAACGTCGCCTACTACGTGATCGACAAGGAAAACGTCTCCCGAGCCAAGGCATCCGCCGACCCCGACAGCTCCGTCGGTTTCATCGATCTGAGTGGCGCCGAACGAGCCCGGGGCGTTGATGTGGATTTTTATATTCGCCCGATTCGCAACCTGCAGATCGGCGGGGGTGGCCTCTATAATAAAACCGAGATCGTCGCGGTGAATCCCACCACGCTGGCCACTCCGCTCGCCTTGACCTTCGCGGCGAACACCGGGCCCAACGCCCCCTACTCGCTCCTCGGCCGCCGCACGCCGAACGCCGCCAAGTGGTCGGGCAATGGCTACGTCCGCTATGAATTCACCGAAGGGGCTTTCAAGGGACTCGGGACGGGGTTTAGTTATATCTACATGGCACCCCGCCGCGAGGGCGATACCCTTCGCTGGTCGGAAGGCTGGAAACGCTGGGACGCCAATGCGAGTTATCGCACCCGGGTGCTCAATCGCGCCACGACGTTCAGTCTCGTCATCCGCAATGTCGCCGATCGTCACTATCGCGCGGATCGCGACACCTTTGCGCAGCCCCGTCAATTTGTCGGGTCCGTGAGCCTCGAGTTCTAAACCCGAGACGACCCGCGTGATTATAGCGCGGGTCGTTCACGTCACGGCAGGTGGATCCCCACCTGCCGCATTCGGTCCCAATGATAGTTGGGCGGGATCGCCCGGCCCGCGGTTCGACGATCAGACTGGCGCGGTTTCTCCTGTTTCAAATTCCCCAAGCCCCGCCCTGCGGTCCCTCACCGACAATCCGTTTCCCTCCGTGTTACGACTTTCGTCTTTCCTTTTCGCCGTGCTCCTCATCGTTCCTTGCACCCGGGCGGAATGGTTCGCCGGCTCTCCGGCCAACGAGGTCACAATCACGCTTTCACTCCGCTCCGACGGAACACCGTACTATAGTGTGAGCCATCGCGGAAAACCCGTCGTGCTGGCGTCGCGCCTGGGTTTCGAGTCCGCCACCGGCCCGCACTTGTTGGACGACTTCGAGTTCATCGCCACGCGGGAATCGCAATACGCCGGTGAGTGGTCTCCCATCTACGGTGAGCGCCAGACCATTCCCGACCGTTATCACGAACGCCGGGTCGAGCTGCGCCACCACGCCTCCAGCCAGCGCCTGGATCTCGTCCTACGCGCCTATCCGGAAGGCGCAGCGCTTCGCTATGAATTTCCGGCCAACCCGCAAAAAGACATCGCTGCCGTCCTCGCGCTCACCGCGGAGCGTACGGAATTCCGTTTCCTCTTTGCAGCCTGAGCTCGTTGGCTTGGCCTGATATACTTTCTTCCACCCCTTTTTCCCAGTACTCAGCCCATTCGATCCTTAAACGCGTAGGACGCGAAACAAGCCAGGACACTGTTGCTAGAAAGTATCGATCGGCTCCTGGCGCTCGCGCTGAGATAGCCGAGAGATCTTTTGCTTCAGCTCAAGAAGGCTCATGGAAGTACGGTGAGAAGACGGCAGCGCTGCGTCAAGCGACAGGACGCCTTGCCGAACAGTATGATTAGCCCAAACGCACTAGGGCTTTTGCACGGACAGCGGCGGACCGGGAAGATTGGTCCATAAGAGTAATGGGGCTGGGAGGTACCAGGGCGCAGGGTCGAAGCGTGTTTTGTTAGTTGCGAGTCCGGATCGACGATCGAACCCGCCCGGGAGTGCCGGCCTTGCATGTTGGCCACTTCCACTGACGTCCCGCGAACCGCGGACCACCTAACAAAACACGCCGTGACCCCAATGGCGCTTGGGGCTCTGAGCGTTGGTCGCAGATTTGGGTGGAGCAAGCGTTCTTGCGCCTTTAGGCACACAAGGTCCCGCTTAATGTCGGCTTCGTTTCACGGCGCGGCGGCGATTGACTAAGACTTATGTTGTGGGATAATCCCACCATGATTCTGACACTCGATGACAAGCGGCGTTTGACCGTCCCCGCTTCACTCGCGCCAACGAAACCGGGCGACCACGGGTGACCACACTTTGCCCGATGTCCCCGAGTTTGAAGACAACACCTGGACCTATCGCGTCGGCCCGGCGACGCCGTTTCGATCCGGTTTTCGCCGCGAAGTGGAAAACTACCTCGACATGACCCATTTCGCTTTCGCCCACGCGACCACCCTGGGCAAGGCGGCGGATGTGCGTTTGCCGAAAATGAACATCACGGTTCGCGAAGACGGCGGGTATCAGATGGACGCTCCTTTTCCTGCGCTCGATTCGCCCCACGAGCAGCCGGGCAAACTCCAGAGCGCCCATCATCGGCGCCAGCGGGGCTGGATGCCAAACTTCACCACCATCCGGCAAAGCTTCACCGATGGAGATGAGCGCGTGCTCGTGCATATCCCGTCTCCGAATACACGCGAAACGTGCACCGTATTTTGGTCACTCGCGATTTCGTCCGGGTTTCGCGGGCCCTCGCCCGAGTCGCAGATTGAGTTTGCCATCAAAGTTCTCGATGAAGATCGGCAGATGTGCGAGCTGCAGATTCCCGCTGAGGCCCCCATCAATCCCACCCGCGGCGGCTGGGGCGTGCTGGTGATGCCCGGCGACACCCTCGCGAATACGTTTCAGAAACAATTTCGCCGCTGGCTGCAGCACGAGCTGAGTTCCCCGCCCGCCGACGCTGGAGCCCCACGCGGTTGAACCTATCGCTTGAACCTCTGCCCTGCGTCCCGCGCGACA
>CAYVDZ010000331.1:0-6154 GCA_964450575.1 uncultured Opitutus sp. | reverse complement strand
CAATATTACGAAGTACAACCGATGGCTCAAAATGGTCGTTGGTGATGCTGGGTGAGCCGTAGCTCACTTTAATCGCGGTCCCGGCCGCGCCACTCGTTTGGAAACCGAGGTCCATGATTACGACGCCCCATGGTTGAGTAACTCCTGATTGGGCAAACGCAAAATTAATGGCGTCAATCCCAGGCCCAGATTTTATAACCGATACGTTCGGGCCATCACCTTTCAGGGAGATTTTTTTGCTGCTCGGATTATTTGGAGCGGTGAATGAAAGAGCGGTATTAATCTTATACACTCCGGCTGGAAAATACAAACAGCCGTTGGATGCTTGAGCTGCATCGAGCGCCGCTTTTATTGCCGCATAATCGTTCGTAGTACCATCGCCTGTTGCGCCACCAGCATAAACAGGGTCGGTGACATTAAATAAGGGTGAACTCATGGGAGAATTTCGTTCGAAAGTAATTAATATTGGATGACGTGAAAGAAAACACTTGGAATATTTACAACATCTAAGCGGAAGACGGGATCACAAAGTTCGCCGATCCTCGACCGCTATGGCGAGGGATTGTTCACTAGGTGAACACCCTATTTGACTCAAACGTCCGGAATTCGTCCACTGATCTAGCCGTCCCGCAAACAGCGGCGTATCTGGTTACTCGTTCATTTTGACTCATCGGACGATGACTCGCATGAGACAAAATTTTCACCGAAAGGGTCGAGGATGGTTTTCGTTGTTGGAATGGGCTCGGAATCGTCTGATAAAAGTCGGAAATCAGGCTATTTTGATGGCCTTGACTCGTAGAGCTACGGGCCTTTTGTTCAGGCGACGTACATGGCCTCGATTACCACCGACCTTTCCTCAGAATTCCACGCAATTTCTCCGCGCCTAGTGAATATGTCTGGATTAAGATATTCGGAATTTCGTAAGACCCTCACGCCCAGGTATAGAAAAGTATGGGGAGACATACTAATGGGATATGGCGGACTATTGCTGATCGGTGTGGTATTCTGGGTCGTCCAGTTTCCCCTATGGCCAATAGCACTGTTGGCGGCTTTGCTGGGATCGATTGGCTTTGGGTATCTACATCACTATCTAGCTCTGTTTATGCACGAGGCCGCGCACTTCAACCTCACCTCCTCGCGTAAAACTAACGACCTGATGACTAATATCTTTCTGGGTGTGCTTCAGGGATATAGTGTTGAAACCTACCGACCAACGCACTTCGGGCATCATCGCGAAATTGGCAACGTGGAAGATCCGGAGCATCACTATTTCCACGCTTTAGACCTTCGTCTGATCTTCCTAACTCTCTCGGGTATAAGGACTGCTAAGGGAATCGGCGAGCGTCTCTTTAGCACCGCCCGCCGGACTTTGCCTGCTTCCAGCCAACCCTCTCGTTCCGGATTCAATTGGGTCGTACTTGCTGGCGGATTCGTCCATGGCGCAATTATCGTTGGAGCAATCATGGCGGGAAAGTGGCCGCTAAGCGTGGCTTGGATCATAGGCTTTCTCATTTGGTTTCCATTTTTCAGCACGTTACGGCAGATCCTTGAGCATCGTGATTTCCATGCCTCACCGAACACTGATTTTACCCAAATTCGGCACGGCGCAATCACCCGCATTTTTAGCGATGGGCCCTTGGCCAGCACGTTTGGCGCTGCGGGTTTTAGCCGCCATTTGCTGCATCACTGGGAGCCCCAGATTTCGTATACTCGCCTTCGCGAATTAGAGCGCTTCCTCCTCGATACCGAAGCTGGCCCAATCATTCGGGCCCAGCGGGAAACTTATCTTTCAACTTTCCGCAAACTTGTAAAGTAGCGTACTCGATTTCTTGCGGCTATCATCGATGTTTATCGAAAACTTTCGCCTCAAAAACGCGGTTCAAAAGCTTCTGTGCGGCGTCATGGAGCTGGTTGATTTTCCTCTTCTACACCTTCGCCGTGAGATGATGCGCCGAGCGGTGCTTGAATCGGCGGACTACATAGCCTCACGAGCTCCAGAGGCCGTCGGGTTGCACACTGCAAAGGAAGTGCTGTTGCGCGCATTGAGTGCGGCCAAAAGCATTCCAGGGCATTACGTCGAGTTCGGGGTATACAAAGGTTCGACCCTCAATTTCATTGCTCGTTCGTGCCCCCAAAAGGCGATTTGGGGCTTCGACAGTTTCGAAGGACTGCCGGAAGAATGGTCGGGCAATCCATCGATGTTCAATGCAGCCGGAAAGCTTCCGAGGATTCGCTCCAACGTTACGCTGGTCCGAGGTTGGTTCAACGAGAGCCTTCCTGATTGGCTCCTCGCCCACCCCGATCCGATCGCTTTTGTTCACATCGATTGCGATGTATATAGTTCGACCAAAGCAATCTTCGACGCTATCGGTCCGCGCCTCCAACCCGGTGCCGTGATCGTATTTGACGAATACTTTGGCTATCCGGGCTGGCAACAGCACGAATTCAAGGCATTCCAAGAATTCGTGGCGGCTGCCGGAGTTGAATATCAATATCTTTACTATGCCAGGATTCAGTGCGCGGTGAAGATAACCAAGAATTCCCTCGCTGTGTTAGAACGACAAAAGCGAGAACAACTCGATGACGTTTAAAAGACGAAAAGACGAATAAAAGCGTCCGGATTTCGTTATAAGTAGAACTATAATTGCGGCTTAAAGAGCGGCAGGGAGTGCGACCACAGAGTTCTATAGTACAGACAATGCTTGACCAGCCGGATGAACTGACAACACAGGGCTTGGGCATGACGGACCATTTATTAGGCGGGCACGCGTTTTTGTTCCATACGAGGCAACAGAACCGAGAGCAAATTGTGCAACAAGGCCATAGTGTGAGCTTGCAAGATCGTCCTTACACCAACGGAGTCAGCTGCGCTTCATAAATCGAAGCCGACGATGCGGCAAGACGCGCGCCTCGTCTTTCTCTATAGAGAATTCCGGGCGGGTCTGCCGGCTCGCTTCGTTGAGGCTTCAAACGAGCGTCGTTCCGATGTCCGAGGCCAGTGCATCCCCGATTGTACGGCCGCCTCCCATTGGAGCCTTTAAACAACTAAATTTCCACCTCGCACTCCGCGGCTTTCCCTCTCCAGCTAAAAACACCCCGTACCCTGCCAACTCCCGGTGAGCACCCTGAGTGCTTCCGTCCTACCCCGCGTTTGTGGACCCTCCCACGACCGCTTTCTCCCACCTCAACGGATCCATCCACTTACCCGTGACCATCCTTTCTTGTCGTCTCACGCGGCTTGTACCTGCCGCCTCCGCCCTGCTGGCGTTACACCTGTCATCTCCGTCCTTCAGTCAGTCCGCGCCTGCGCCTGCATCAAACAATCCGTCGGGCGACGCGATCCAGCTCAATACTTTTATGGTGAAGGAAGATCAGGATATTGGGTATGAATCGATGCACACCACCTCCGGCATGCGGACGGTGCAGGAGTTGAAGAACCTCGCCAATTCGATCTCCATCCTCAACTCGCAACTGATCGAGGACACCGCCTCCATCACCATTGATGAAATGATGAAGTGGTCCGTTTCCGGTGAGGATAATCCCGAGCCGAATTCCGCGGTCGATAGCCGGGTCGTTCTGCGGGGAATTCCCAATGCCTACGCCATGCGCAATGGCTGGATCTGGTATTCCCCAATGGACTCCTACAGCACCGAAAAAGTCGAAATCCTCCGGGGACCGAACGCCTTTCTCTACGGTGAGGCCGATGTCGGAGGGGCGCAGAATCAAATCACCAAACGCGGCCTGTTTACGCGGAACATCAATCAGCTGAAGATCATGATCGGCTCCGACGAACTGCGCCGGGCTGAAATCGACCTTAATCGCCGCCTGCTTGCCGACAAACTTGCCGTGCGCGTCTCAGCGGTGAAGAGCTACAACGAATCCTGGATCGACAACGTCCGCCGCGAATTCCACGGCGTCTATGCCGCGGTGACATACCGGCCGTTTCGCAACACTTCGATCAATGTGATGGCCGAGCACGCGGAAACCATTTCGGTCAATTCCCAGGGCCTTTTTGTCGATGCGTTTTCACGGGTGCCGAACGCCACCATTGCCGCGGCCGGCGGGTATGTATACGTCCCGGCCACGGGTCTAGGCTATCGAGCCCAAGGCGCGGGGCGGGTGAACAGCACCGGGAGCGCAACCGCCATCATCGATCCGTCCATCGTACCCAAGACATTTCACTCTGCAGGTCCGAACAATACGTTCGAGAACATCTACCAGTCGGTCACCCTCGAGGCTGAACACCACATCGGCAAGAACCTGCATTTGCAGCTCAGCGGAAACTTCTACGAACGCAAAGTGGACATCATGGGCGTCGGCGCCGGCCGGAATATTTTCCGCGACCGCAATCGCCTCCTGCCCAATGGGCAGGCTAATCCCAATTTCGACGAGCTATATACAGAGTATTTTCGAATCCGGAATGAACACGGCAACATCGTCAAAGATATCCGTTTCTCTGCTGTCTATGACGTCCATACGAGTTGGATGAAGCAGCAGCTCCTCTTTAATATCCAGCAGCACCAGGATAATCCCTACCATCGGAAACCAAAGTGGGGCGAGTATCTGGATGAAACAAACCCGGCCTTCACCGGCGTCATTCGCCGCGATCTCACCCAGGCCGCCTACACGGCCAACCGCGCCACGTTCACCGCCAACCGCTTCATGCGCCGTTACTACTTCAATCGTGACGGCTTGGAAGGGAACGACGACATGGGCCCCGTTCCGGGCGTCTCCGCCTGGTACCCCGACCTGTCCAATGCCGTCGGCGCCGCTGGTCATCAACTCTACCGTCGCTTCTACTGGAAGCGCCCCGGATCCATCACCAGTGGATGCCGGATCAGTTGACGCATGAGTACCTCAGCATCTCCGCCGACACCCTTGCCGCGCTCAAAGCCCGCGGACATACCGTGAAGGAACGCGTGTCCTACGAAGGTGGATACCAAGGGGACGCGGAGACCATCTTCGTGGACCCGGCGACGAACCTCCGCCACGGAGCCGCCGATCCACGGAAACCCGACTCACTGGCGGTCGGTCATTGAGCCCTCAGACAACCTGAACGGAGGGAAGCAGCAAGCCACGATCCTCCGCGGTCCAAGATCAGCTTGCGCCAAGCGACAAGGGCTCGCGCGCGGCCGCCTTGATCACGAAATCAGAAAACCGCCGCGTTTCTTCTTTCTCGTTTTCCCCCTTCTTCTTTTCCGCCCGGTTGCCTGAGCGCAGGAAACGTGGCAGGCTAGGTGACGTCGCACGTGTTCCTGCACTGTAATATCCGCGGGTTACCGGGGTTCATCCAGCAAGTGAGCCATGCCCTCCGCATTTTTCTCATCCTTCAGCAGCTTGTCTGGCGGCTCGATCCGCCCGGAGCAGGTTCGACGCGCATGCCGCAGGTCGACGGGAACGATGATGAGGATGGCGCCGTTTTCACCCGGGCCGCCACGGGCGATGAGCGCGCCTGGCAGGAGCTCTTCACGCGTTGGAAAAAACCCCTCCTCGCGTTCTTCTATCGCTCGCTCAGCTCCATGCCCGAGGCCGAGGATCTCACGCTCGAAGTGTTCGTGCGCCTCCACCGGGCCGCACCGCGATATGAGTCTCGCGGGCACTTCTCCACGTATCTCTTCCACATCGCCCGCAATCTTCTCCTCAACGAACTGCGCCGCCGCCGCCGCAAGCCGACCCTGCCGCTGCCACCCGATGCCTTTGATTATTTTCCTTCGACGGCCACCAACGACAGCCGCCAACTCGCCGAACTCGAAGAGGAATTCCAACGCGCGCTGGGTGAACTGCCTGAGGCCCAGCGCACGCTCTTGTTGCTCATCCAGCAACAGGGCCTTGATCACTCCGCGGCCGCGACCGTGCTCGGCATCACCGGGAACGCGTTTCGCGTCCAGCTCCACCGCGCCCGCCAACGCCTGAAGGAACTCATGTCCCCTCGATCATGAAACCAGATTCCCGCCAACGTCCCTCCGACGCCGAGATCGACCGTCTGCTCGGCAGCCAGCTTAAGCGCACGTCGCTTGAATTCGAACAGCGTTGGCGCGAACTGCGCGGCCAATTCGTCGCCACCTCCACCGCCTCGCACCGATCGCCCCGGCGTTCATGGTTGCTCTGGCCGGGCATCGTCGCGACCGCCGTCGCCGCGGCTTTGATGGTGTTT
>CAYVDZ010000330.1:0-6159 GCA_964450575.1 uncultured Opitutus sp. | reverse complement strand
GGCGACGCATGACACTGGTTCTGCCGTGGCCGGAGTGCCAGGTCCGGCGACCGGTAACGGCCAAATCGCCTATCTGAGTTCGGGCACTTGGTCGTTACTCGGCATGGAGCTGCCCGCGCCCGATCTTTCGCCTCGCGCCTATCTGCTTAATCTCACCAATGAAGGCGGAGTTGAGGGCACCTATCGGTTGCTCAAAAATATCATGGGCTCTGGTTGGTGCAGGAGTGCCGGCGCTCGTTTGCGAAAGATGGCAGCACCAGCGATTACGCCGCCCTCGTGCTCGCTGCCGAAGGTGCACCGCCCTTTCGTTGCCTGATTGATCCCGATCACGTCTCGTTTCTCAGTCCGCACGACATGCGTTCCGCGATCGCTCAATTCTGTCGGGAGACCGCTCAACCCGTCCCCGTCAGTGAAGGCGAAGTCATCCGCTGCGTGCTCGAAAGTCTCGCGATGAAGTATGCCGCTGTCCTCGATTCGCTCACCGAGCTCACCGGCCATCACGTTGGCGCGGTGAATATCGTGGGGGGCGGATCCCGCAATCGCCTGCTGAATCAGTTTACGGCGAACGCCTGCAAACTTCCCGTCCACGCCGGTCCGGTGGAGGCCACGGTCCTTGGCAACGTGCTCGTCCAGGCGCGCGCCAATCGCGAACTGGACTCGCTCGCTGACATCCGACGTGTCGCACGTGAGTCGTCCGAAGTTGAAACCGTCGAGCCGGCCCGTGACTCGACCTGGGACGAAGCACAGCAATTGTTCGCGGACCTCTGTTGTCGTCCGCGTGGGGCCCGAGCCGTCGCGCGTTAGTCAAATCCGATCGAATTCGGTCCGTATCGTTCCCCCGCGATCGCGAGTCGACCGTGGGCAGGCGGCGCCGGGAATCGCCAACTGAATTCCTGTCCCCTTTTCACCCTCTGGTACCGCTGTTTCGCAGCGCTGCGTCTCAAGACGGAGTTTTTTTCTTGAAGCGGGCTCAAAAAAGGAATCGTTTCCTGTAACAGTTTCTCCGTCTACCCCTGCCGGAACTGATAAACCCCTCCCCCCATGATTCACGCGCTCCCTGCCTGTCTGCGTCCAGCCCTGGCGATTGTTTTCGCCACCTCGCCGCTCTTCGCCCTCGCCGCGCAACCAGCTGCCGGTGACCCTGCCGTCCAACTCGATCCTTTCGTGGTTTCCCAGGAGACAACGAAGGGTTATGCGGCGACGAGCTCATTGAGCGCGACGCGCATCAACACGCCCGTTCGTGAGATTCCGGCGACGATCAATATCGTCACGAAAGAATTCATGGCGGACTTCGGACGAACCACCGTCGAACAGGCCATTCAGCAGGTCGGCGGCGTCGCCAATCGTGGCCGCAACGAGGGCCACTATGAAGAGTTCTTCATGATCCGTGGATTCAACTCCACGTTAAATCTCAAGAATGGTGTACCCTATAATATTTTCACGGACTCCTCTAATATCGAACAGGTGGAAGTCGTAAAGGGGCCGCAAACCGTGCTCTACGGCCTCGCTGATCCGGGTGGATTGGTAAATATCATCACCAAGAAACCCCTGCCTGTGCGCCGCCAATCCGTGGGTTTTAAATTTGGTTCCGAGGACTTCCACCGCGGCGAATTCGACTCGACGGGGCCAATTCTCCCTGATGGCGCTTTGCTCTACCGGCTAACCGGTTCCTATGAAGAATCCAAGAGCTGGCTGCGCTACGGTGAGTCCAAGCAGGTATTCCTCACCCCGGCCCTGACCTGGCGGCCGTTCGAGTCCACCAAGGTCGATCTCGAGTACACGTACCAGTGGCGCAACCACGCTTTTCAGCGGCCCGCTCTGCCGATTGACGCGGCCGCAACCCGACGTCTGGTCATCGATCGCTTCTATTCGACCATCACCCCGGATGACGACTCCACGGTGCGTGGTGACGCCTTTGAAGTCAGTGTCGTCCAGCGTTTCGGGAGCAAGTTCACGGCCAAGGCCACCGCGGCGGATGTGCAGCGTTCGACCGATATGTATAATTACGTGGGAGCCATTGGGAACCCGGTGCTGACCGGGGGCGTTCTCACCGGCTATCGCTTCGTGCCCAATGCGAACATCGAAGAATTGGAATCTTCCCAACGCCACTATTACCTGGATCTCAATGCCCGCGACCTCGTCGTGGGGCCCACCGTCCACAATCTCATCGCCGGCTTCCAGCAGGATGAGCGTAGTTCATTTACGAATACCTGGCGGCTCGCCAATCCCGGCGCCTCCTTTGATCCGCTCAATCCGCCGAGCACGGTGCGGTTGACCACCAGCCGGGCGGAGTTGCGCGCCCGCAACGATCTGCGACAGGGCGGAACTGTGGCAAAGACCACCAATCGTGGCGTGTTTCTGATCGATCAGATGAAAGCGTTTGAATCCCGGCTCACCGTTCTGGGCGGGCTGCGTTATGATGACCTCGGGGCGAGCGGAAACCGGACCACGCCGCAGATCGGCGGTAGTTTTGCGGTGACGAAAGCAATCAACGTCTACGGTCTTTACAGCGAATCCTACGTTCCGAACCCATCCCGGCTCGATGCCGGTCTCGGCCGCATTGTCGACTTCCCTCCGTCGGAAAGCAATGGTCTCGACTTCGGCTTCAAGGCCGAGCTGCTCGAAGGCAAGCTCTCCAGCACCGTTTCGTACTTCAAGATCGAGCGCTCCAATATTCCGCAGCCTTCCCCCCTCTTTCCGCCTCCTCCCGGGCAGCCACAGTGGCTCCTCTCCGGCCTCGAGGGCAGCGAGGGCGTGGAGGTCGAAGCCTTCTTCTCTCCGACGCCTGAGTGGCAGTTTGTGTTTTCGTACGCCCACACGAAGGCAGAGATTCTCGAAAGCCTGCGGACGACCGATATCGGTCTGCAATTGCCGCAGACTTCACCCGACTCGTTCTCGATTACCGCGCGCTATACGATTGGGCGGGGCGCACTCAAGGGCTTGTCGCTAGGCGCGCTGGTGATTCGTCGCGAAGGGCCGATTCCTGATTTCGGCACCTACGCCAATCGCCTGATCTACGACAACGGTTGGAACCGTCTCGACCTCTTCGCGGCCTACGAAACGACGTTCGCAGGCGTGCCCACCAAATTCAGCATTAACGTCAACAATGCCACTGACTCGGTCTATCTGGAGCGGTTCGGAATGTATAATCCTCCCCTGCAGGCCTTCTTCCAGACCCGGCTTACCTTCTAAGGCGAGTCACCCGCCGTCGCCACCCTCATCCATCCCGTCCCATGTTCCTAAGCGCATCACCCGTCTGGTCGTGGCTGGTCGCCGTAACCGGTCTCCTCGCGGCGACCGTCGCGAGCGCGGCGTCCACCGCCCGGCCCAATATCATTCTGATCCTGCCCGACCAAATGCGGGCGTCGGCCATGGGCGTATCCGGAAATCCGGACGTCCAGTCGCCGAACATCGACCGGATGGCCCGGGAAGGTGTTCTCTTCAAACGCACCTACGCCAACGTTCCCGTCTGCTGCCCGGCGCGAGCCATTCTGCTCACCGGCACGTACCCCCACGTGAATGGTATGATCGCGAATGATCTTCGTCTGCGGGAGTCGGAGACCACTATCGCCGAAATTCTCAAGGAGGCGGGTTACCGCACGGGGTTCGTCGGCAAGTGGCATCTCGACGGTGGCCCTCGCGAGCCGGGCTTTGTGCCGCCGGGACCGCGCCGCCAAGGCTTTGATTTTTGGGCAGCCTATGAATGCCATCACCAGCACTTCCTGCCGTATTATTTCCGCGATACGCCCGAGATGATCCTCGTGCGTAAATTTGAACCCGAAGCTTCCTGCGATTTCGCGGTGGAGTTTATCGAGGCGCAGCCACGCGAGCAACCGTTCTTCCTCATGGTGCAGATGGGACCGCCACACGATCCCTATGGCGCTCCCGATGAGTATATGAACCGGTACGATCCGGAGAAACTCACCCAGCGAAAAAACTGGCAGCCCAACAGCGAGTCGCGACCCGGCGGCAACGCGATCCCCGCAAACTATCGTCGTCCAGACATGCCCGGCGGCACCTATGTCAGAACCGGCGGCAAGGAAGAACTCGCCGCTTACTACGCCGCCATCACCGCGATCGACGACCAAGTGGGCCGCCTGCTCAAGACCTTGAAAGAAACGGGTCAGGACGAGAATACGATCATCCTCTTTACGTCGGATCACGGTGACATGCTCGGCTCGCATGGCATGCGCCGGAAGCGCAAGCCGCACGAGGAGTCCGCCGGCGTTCCCGGGATCATCCGCTGGCCGGCGCGCATCCCGCAGGGGCGCGAGGTCGAGACGTTATTCAGTCATATTGATATGCCCGCGACCTTGCTTGGGCTCGCGGGACTCGAAGTGCCCAAGGCGATGCAAGGCGCCGACCTTTCACGCGTGGCGCTGGGACAAACCACCGCCGGACCCGAGGCCGTGCTCCTGCAGATTTTCGTCCCCTTCAATCCTGATCAAATCGCGACTCCGTGGCGGGGACTGATCACGGACCGTTATACCTATGCCCGGTATGAGGACGCGCCTTGGGTGCTCTTCGATAATCAACGTGACCCGTGGCAGATGACCAATCTCGCGGCCGATCCCGCGCACGGAAAACTGCGGGCTGAACTCGACGGCAAGCTCGCCTCGCTCATGGCGAGCAAACGCGATGCGTGGAGTTATAATAGCAAGGAACTCGTCGAAGAGGGCGCGCGACTCTACGGCTCAAAAACCTTCTATACTATTCAGGAGTATCTCTCCTGGGCAGAGGCCAACGGCAAACGGACGAAGTGAACCGCACTGTCCCACTGCCGCTTTCATTCCAATTCGCCTCTATATTGACGTGATGCATTCCCGCCCGCTCTTCACCCTCGCCGCTGCCACCGTCATCCTGTTCGGTGGATCGGCCGGTGCCGCCACGAAAAACATCGGACCGCGCGGCGAGGAATTGCTCACGCTCGATAACGGCAGCGTCAAGATCGGCATCGATCGCGCCAAAGGCGGCGCGATCACCTGGCTCTCCTGGGCCGCGTATCCAAAAAACATGGTCAACCTCGCCGACCCCGGCCGGTTGATCCAGCAGTCCTATTACGCGGGGCTGCGGCTCGATCGCCAAGCCGATGGCCAAAGCAAATCGTGGAGCCCGTGGTCGTGGAATCCGATCCAGGGCGGTGGCGTCTCCTCCTGGGCGCGCGTAACGACATTCGAGCGTACCGGCGGCCACACCCTCCATGCGGAAACCGTGCCGAAGCTCTGGGACATGCCGGACGAGGAATCGGCCGCCGTGATGCGTCAGTGGACTACGTTCGAGCCGACGATGCCAAATGTCGTGAGCGTACGTTGCGAGTTCATCGCCCAACGGGAGCACGGAGATCGCTGGGGACCGGCCAAACTGTCTCCGCAGGAGATTCCGGCATGCTACTTCACGCGGAATTTCAACACGATCAAAAGCTATCTCGGGGACGGCAAGTGGCGGGGCGAATCGCAGCCGCCCGGTCCGCCGTGGGGCAAGGCGACTCCACCGCGCCACTTGATGGCGTTCTTTGCGCCGAATGGCCAGGGCGTCGCGGTGTTTAGTCCATCGTCCACGCAGCCATGGAATTTCGGACCGCATGCCGGTGGCACCAGCGATGATCCCACCGCGGGCCCCTGTATGCACGTCGCTCCGATCTCGCGTATAAACCTGGGGCCGAAGTCGACTTACCGCTATCGCTACTGGCTCGTCGTGGGGACCGAGGCGCAGATCACGACGCAGCTTGATACCTTGTGGGAGAAATACTCCGGCGAACGCGGTGAACTGATTGATCCGTGAAAGCTAATATACTCGGAGTGAACTGCTCCCCGCTCGCCACCCCCTCCTTTGCACGCACAGGTGCGAACCCACGTGACATTATAGCGGGACGCCGGCGAAATTCGCTTGTCAATCGACGTTTGCGCCAGCCGTGCAGAGACCTTTTCCACGCGCTCGTTTCCTCGCCCGCCGAACTTCCATGACCCTCATCCGCCTCGCCCTCGTTCTGCTGTTTGCCGGCGCTGTCTCCGCTCGCGCGGCATCGCCCGCGACCGGCACCAAACCCAATGTGGTGTTCATCATGGCCGACGATCTCGGATGGAGTGATACCACGCTCTACGGCCACACCTCGTTTTACGAGACGCCGAATATCCAGCGACTCGCCCGGCGCGGAATGCT
>CAYVDZ010000329.1:0-6164 GCA_964450575.1 uncultured Opitutus sp. | reverse complement strand
ATTGAGTGTCGCGCGGCGATGGGTCAAGCCGGGTGCGAGGAGTTTTCCGTCAGGCTCGGCCGTCTCGGACATTTCCCGAGGTTCGAACGCGTGGTTTCCCCGGCCCCGGGTTTGATGGTAACCATTTGGATATACTTTTGCTGCGAATGAGGGAAAGGAGAACCGAAGTTGCCAGATTACGCGCGACAACCCTCCGCGGCGTCTCATCCTCCTGCGGCTACCGCTTCGCCATGACTCACTTTGCACCTACGCGCCGCGCCTTTTTGAAATCATCCGCCTTCCTTGCCGCGGGCCCCTTGATTTTGCCGGGGCGGGTTTGGTCGCAAACGAGCGCGCCCAGTGGCCGCCTTACGCTCGGGTGTGTGGGCATGGGGATCATCATGAAGTCCCTGCTCGGCAATTTTCTCCAGCGTGACGACGTGGAGGTACTCGCGGTCTGTGATGTGGATACGACGCGTCGGGATGCGGCGAAGCAGCGGGTTGATCAATTTTATACAGAGAAGTCAGGTGCCACGCATCGCGGGTGCGCGGCCTATAATGATTTCCGCGAACTGCTTGTGCGCCGCGACATCGATGCGGTAGTGATCGGGACGCCGGATCACTGGCACGCCACGATGGCGATCGCCGCGGTGCAGGCGGGCAAGGATGTGTATTGCGAGAAGCCGCTCACGCATACGATTCAGGAAGCGCTCGAATTGGTGAAGGCGGTTCGCCAGACCAATCAAGTTTTGCAAACCGGTTCCCAGCAGCGCTCCTCGAAGGAGTTTCGCGTCACGGCTGAACTCGTGCGGAACGGCGTGCTGGGCCGGATCAACTCCGTCCATGTTTCCTTCGGCGATCCGGCTTCGCCGTATCATGAGCCCACGGAACCCATGGAGCCAGGCCTTGATTGGAACCTCTGGTGCGGACCGGCCCCGCTGGTGGGCTACAACCCGGCACTCAGCCCGCGTGGCGTGCACAGCCACTATCCCACGTGGCGGGCGCATTGGGAGTTTGGCGGCGGCGCGATCACCAACTGGGGCGCGCATCATATCGACATTGCGCAATGGGCGCTCGGTCGCGACGGCAGTGGGCCGGTCGAAGTGCGGCCGCCGGAAAACTGGGAAACGGCAAAGCGGGGCGCCCAGCTTGTCTATGCCGATGGTACGCTGCTGACCCACGTGCGTGGCCGCGGGATTTCATTTTACGGCACCGAGGGCGAAGTGCACGTGAACCGCGGGAGTTTCGAGCTGATGCTGGACGGTAAAACCGTACGACGCTTTTGGAACCGTGCGACCGATCCTGGCACGTCATTGGAGCGCGAGGTGACGTTGACGGAACGAGAGTTCCTGGCCGACCCGAAGGTGAGACTTTATTTGAGCACGTCGCACATCCAGGACTTCGTCGATTGCGTCCGCGAACGTCGTCGGCCGATTTGTGATGTGGAAATCGGGGCGAGTACCGTCAACGCGTGTCATCTCATGAATTTCGCGTATCGCTACGGCGCGAACGCCCACTGGGACCCCGTGCGAAACCGCTTTACCGGGGGCGGAAATCCGACGTGGTTGACGCGCCCGCGTGATCGCAACTGGACCGCATGAGTCGGCAGCCGTTTCCTTGCGGAGCGAGGCGAGCTTTTGGGATAAGCGAGATTAACCGATAATCATGACCCTCGGCGAACGCTGCGGATGCTTGAGGATTCCAATCGGTGGCGTACCGCACACCCGGCCGAATTTTCGCTGATCACGCGGATCATTCACTCCGGCCAAAGCCTCATCGGCCTGCAGGCCCACGACGACCTCCGACATCTGTTTCATCCGCGCTATCAGCGGTAGATCGATTCCGAGGGCCGCGACGAACTGCGAAAGGACGCACGCGGATTCGGTGGCGGGGCGTCGCGGATTGGGCCTTGACGAATCCGGCGTCGCGGGAGCTCGTGGAGTGATGGCGACGCCGACGGATCAGAATTTTCAGGACTACAAAAGGGCCGAGAAAAAGGCTCTTGAAATCATGGCGGAGATGAAAACCGCGAGCGCGAGAAAGGCGGATATCGAGCTGGCGCTGCTGGTGGCGATTTTCGAACTGCATAAAGGCTCGCTGCCGGCTGACACGATCGGGGCGATCGTGCAGGGACATCTCAAGCAATTGCTGCCGTTTTACGCGGCGAAACCCGCGGCCGGTTGAGCGGGACTTTCCGATGGCCCGACGGTGGGCGTGGCGGAGGGACTGCGGTGTCGGGCGGATCACTGTGGGGGATGCACACGTTCGAAACGTCGATTCGCTCCTCTTCGTTTCGGCTGGCGGTGCTGCTGCTGCCGCTGGGTTTTTGGGCGGTGGTGCAGACGGTCGCGACGCAGGCGAGGGACGTTTTATACGGCGCGTCCAATAGCGCGGTGGTTTCCGGTTTTGGCGCTTTAGCATTGATATTGAGTGGAGTCTCTTCCTCGGATTGCGCCTCCTGTCTTTACCGCTTCAGAGCTTGCGCGCGGGCTAGGTGTTGTTCGAGGCCTGCGCGCGTCGCGTAAGACTGGTCGAACACGAAAAGCTTCTCCGTGAGTACGCGGGCATCTTCAAGTTTGCCGGCCCCCGTCAGCACTTCAATTTGGGTGAGCGCGACATCCACAATTCCTTTTCGCATCAGAGCCTGCCGCGATATGTCTTGGCGGGCGATATGCTGCGCGCCGGCCTCGATCATAGTTAGCACCTGACCAAACGGCTTTCCGATCAATGCGTCGGCATAGCGCCGCGCCTCGATGAACGAAGGGTTGGCGATCATCGCCAGCGATCGACGATTCGGATCATTGGCCGGCAAAGCATCATACAGCGCCAACGTCCGGCTGCCCTGGCCAAGGCGCTCGTTGAGAAGCGCGATTTCGAACAGCAGTTCACGACGATCGGGCTGTGCCTCTCGTTCCGCCATGGCGGAGTCGCGAAGGCTCGCGAGCGCCGAAAGAGCTTCGGGATTGGTCCGGCCAAGACTCTTGATCGCACCCATCAAGCGTTGGCAGGCCGAACTTCCGGGGCGAATCGTCTGAAGTTCACGGTAACTTTTGATGTATTCGTCGAGGGCTTCCTGCTGATTTCCGTCTTTGAGCAACTGCGACGCTCGCGCCATTGCGGCACTGGCGGCGTCGTCCGCGTTGACGGGGACGCTTGCGCCGCGAGACACTGCCGCCGCGCGCGCAGAACGCGCAACCTTCGCTTTCTCTAACAAAGCCGCCACCGTGGCCTCGGCCGCGACCACCCGTTGTGATTGTACAGCGACTTGTTGCTCGAGGGCAGCCGCGCTGCCGGCGGCAGCGGTATATTGCTGGCCGGCTTTGGTTCGCAACTGGGTGCCGTGACGAACTTCCCAGGCCAGGCCGAAGGCAATCGCACCGGCCAGGATCGCGGCGCAGCCGACGTGAAGTTTGGACAGAATCATGAGGTGTTACTATTTTTTGGATACGCCGCGCACAGAATCCGTTCACGGGGCGGACGCCTGACTTGCGCGCTCCACGTGATGTTTAATGCCGGCGCGGGTGGCTTCGGAGTTATCGTACGCGAGCAGCTTTTGCGTCAGCGTGCGCGCGTCCCCGAGTTTTCCAGCACCGGTGAGCGCCTCTATGTTGGTGAGCGTGGCTTTCACCACGTTCGCGCGTTGATTCACCAGACTTTGGCCACTCATTCCGGCCGGATTGCGAATTCCCATATCCAGCTCGTTGAGCATGGCTCCCAACGTTTTTCCGACCAATACATCGCCATACCGCCGCGCCTCAATAAACGCGCTGTGCGCGATCATACCGAGAGCCTGGCGCCCGGAGTCTCCGGGAGGCAAGGAATCATACAAGCCCATCGTCGCGCGGCCTTCGCCGAGGCGCTCGTTGAGGAAGGCGATCTCTCGGACAACCTCGCGCGCGCCCGGATTGGCTTGTAGGTTCTGCATTGCTTGGTCGCGGAGTTCACGCAGCGCCGCGAGCGCCGGTGGATACTTGCTGCCCAGATTCCTCATCGCGCTCGATACCAGTTGTTGAAAAAGCACCGAACGCCCGCCGGCCAGGCCGCGGTAGCATTTCATATATTCATCGAGCGCCTCCTGGAGTCTGCCTTCCTGCGCCAGCTTGGAGGCACGTGCCATCGCCGCCTTGGCCTGCCCGGTGGGGTCGGCCAAGGTGCTGGCCCGCCGCTCGGGGGCCGGCGAGGCTCGGGCCACTTGCAACGCGCCGCGAAGCGAATTCGCGTCGGTTTCGGGCGCTTCGGCGACGTGCGAGAGCGACGCCACTTTGTCCTGTAGCGCTGCCATTCGGGCGGAGGTGGCCGCCGTCCGCTCGGCCATTTCGGCCCGTAACCCGGCATTTGTGTTCACCTGCCAAAGAAGACTCGCGGAAGTCGCGGCTATCAGCGCCGAGGCGATGCCGATTTGGAGCTTGGATACAGTCATAAGAGTCGAAACCGCCAGTAGGCTTCCCGTGCCAACTCCACACGCGAGGCCCGCGCTCATGGCAGCGGCGGCCATACCGGCCGGCATTGCGACTGCGGCCTGCTGTTCAAAAGCGACCGCGAGCGCTGCGGCGGTCGAGGTGATGCCGCGACGGGCGAGTTTATCCTTCAGCTGGTCGAGCGCGCGATCCACCCGCTTTTGCACGGCATTTTCTGTGGCGCCGAGTTGCGCGCCGATTTCGGCGAGGCGCAGGCCCCGGTGAAATCGCAACAGGATGACCTGACGATCGAGCTGTCGCAGTTCCATCAACACTTCGTCGAGCACCGCGTGTACCGGGGAGGATGACTCGCTCATTGAATCGTCGCTGCCCACAGCAAGGGTGATGCTGGCAGCCTGCTCCCGCGACTGCCGGCGTTGCTCGCCGCGGACAACCTTCGCGGCCAGGAAGCGGGTGGTCGTGAACAGCCAGCCCGTGACATCGGGGTGGTCGGCCAGCGTTTTCGCATTACGTGCGAGCGCCGTGAACACCAGTTGAACGATGTCCTGAGCGCGATGCACATCTCCACCAACCCGTCGCAACGCAGCGGCGAAAACGAGCGAGACGTAGCGCTGAACCACCGCCGCGAAAGCGTCGTCCGATCCCGTTGCAGCATATTCACGAAGTTGTTTGGTGTCGTCCGTCATTGCATCCCTCCCATGTTTAATACCCACCGGGAGCTTTAACCGCCAAAAAAAATGCTCGGCAGAACCTCAATTCGAATATGTCACGCTGAATATTGTCTGACGGGGTTATGTCGCGAATCGCGAATGCGTCGGCCAATTCGGGGTAAACGCAGCTACTGCAGCTTGTCCCATAGGTGGGCTCAATGGGTGGTATGGCGCTCAAACTGCGATTGGAAAACACCCGCCAAGACCGTGATCACGTCATGGATGCAGCGCCTAAAAAAGCATTTGGTCCGCGTGAGTCGTGGCTTTATCGAGTCGGCTACCGTTTTCTCATTCGATGGGAAGCTGTGGATTCCAGACGACCTCCCACACGTGGCCGTCGGGGTCCTGGAAATACCCCGCGTAACCGCCCCAGAACGTCGCCTGCGCCGTCTTGACCACCACCGCGCCTGCTCGCTTCGCCTGCTCCATCACCGTATCCACCTCGTCCCGTGAGCCAACATTGTGGCCGAGGGTAAACTCAGTGGCCGACGGTGCGCTGAGGGAAAGGCCGGTATCCTTTTCAATATTGACGCGCGGCCAGAGCGCCAACCGCAGTCCGGATTGTAAGGCGAAGAAAGCGACCGCCCCAAACTCAAACTCCGTTCCGACGATGCCTTCGGTCGTGAGACCAAGACCATCGCGATAGAAGGTAACGGAGCGAGGAAGGTCGTCGACGCCCAGCGTGATGACGGAAAGGCGAGGTTTCATGGGTCTACATCCCTTGGTGTAATCAGGTGCGCCGCTGTTCCTCGATTAGCGGGATGGCAAGCTAACTGTAAATGGAATATACGCGTCAAGGTCGACTAAAACTGCACGGTGAATACCGCCGCATATTGTTACGATTCATGTTACGACCCATCGAAATCTCAGGGAGGTAGTCGCGTATGGTCGATCCCCAGTAACTCGACATGATGTGCGTCACGAATCGCGGGACGGTCGGACGGGGTCAGGGTTGCGTGTTACAGATTCCGTCTTGATGCAACGTGCAACCGGCGGACCCCATCGGGTGCATCTCCGAGTTGACGCCAGTGGAAAGTATTTTCGATCGGGCTGATTT